>DATKDW010000048.1 GCA_035512495.1 Acidimicrobiales bacterium | reverse complement strand
GTCCTGCGGATGGGGTTCGAGGATCGCTTCCGGTTCAGTGTGCACGCTGTCATCCCAAACGCGGCGGGACGAGTTCTTCTGCTGCGCCAGACGTACGGGGATCGGAGATGGGGGCTGCCCGGGCGGGAGTGTGGAGCCGGGCGAGACGATCACCGACACCATTGCCCGTGAGTGCCGTGAAGAGATCGGCGTCGATGTCGCGCTGGGTCCGTTGACCGGCTGGTACTTCCACTCCGCTGTCGAAGCCCAGGTTGGAATCTTCCGTTGCGATGTTCCGAGTGACGTCGAGATCGTGTTGTCCGATGAGCACGACGAGTTCCGATGGGAGGCGCCGGAGGACCTGCGGGGAGTCCAAGAGGTTCGCGTCACCGCTGCCCTCAGTTACCGCGGCGAGCTTCATGCTCTGGCGTTCTGATCAGGACCGCATCGATCGTCCGGATCGCTCGTGGCACAACAGCCGCTCACCTTGCATTTGGCACGCCCCGAGCGCTGGCACCTCCGCGAGACCGACAGTGCTGAACATCTTCCGGATCGGCTTGACTTGTCCCCTGGGTGAAGCCACAGGATCATCCTTGTGGACGAGGCGCTCATCTCCATCGGACAGTTCGCCAGCCTGACGTGGCTGTCGCCCAAAGCCCTTCGCCTGTACCAGTCCCAGGGCCTCCTCGACGCTGCGGAGATCGACCCCAACTCCGGCTACCGGTACTACGCGCCTTCCCAGATTCCGATCGCAAGAAGGATCGCCTTGCTACGCCGGGCGGGCGTCTCCTTGGCAGAGATCGCCGCATTCCTGGAGAGCCCCACCAAGGATCAGATCGACCAGTGGCAGCGTGACCTCGACGCGGAGGTCGCCGAGCGCCACCAGCTTCTCGACCACGTCGCCCGCACTCTGCACTCAACGGAGGTCACACCCTTGCCAACCGACCCGTCTCAGGCACAACTGCAACGCGCCGTCCCTGTGCTTGCCTCGCTCGACATCGAGGCGACCCAACGGTTCTACGCAGACAAGTTGGGCTTCACGGCGGTCGCCCGGTACCCCGACTACGGGATCGTCGAACGTAACAACGTTCAGATCCACTTTTGGCTCACCGATGACGCCGACATCCCCAAGGCAACGTCGTGCCGAGTTGACGTCGACGGCGTCGATCAGCTCTACGAGGAGATGAATGCCTCCGGCGTTGTCCACCCGAACGGGCCACTCACAGATCAGCCCTGGGGTCTGCGCGAGTTCGCTGTCCTGGACGGGGACGGCAACATGATTAAGTTCGGGCAACGAACGGCCCCATGAGCAAAAGGGGCTCGTCCCCGGCCACCTGAGTTGAGGCGCGCCGACGTGCCGATAGTCGGAACTCCATCATCGCGGCCGTCGCTCGAGATCGACGACTTGTGTTGATGGCCGCGGCGCGCCTAGGGCCGCCCCCTCAGCCCTCGGCTGACCTCCGCCTCGACCGGTTCAGGCGGCGGCGACCAAGCAGGTGCCGTTGATGACCACACCGGACGCTCGGCCGCGGATGGCCCAGCCGACCACGTGGAGGCCGAGGGCGGCGGCGCACTCTTCAGCGGGGTAGCAGCCCCAGTGCCTCTCGGGCGCGGGCGAGGGTGGCGGCTGCCCGACCCTGCGCCCGGTCGGCGCCGGCGCCGAGGACGGCGGTCAGCCCGGCCGGGTCGTTGATGAGCTCGGCGTAGCGGGCCTGGACCGGGCGCAGGAGCTCGATGACCGCAGCGGCGGCATCGGCCTTGAGCGGCCCGTACTGGGTGTAGCCGGCGGCGAGCGCCTCTGGGTCGCCACCGGTGGAGGCGGCAAGGATCGACAGCAGGTTCGACACCCCCGGCTTGGACTCGGGGTCGTAGCGCACCTCGGTCTCGGTGTCGGTCACCGCCCGCTTGAACTTGCGCTCGATGACGGCCGGCTCGTCGAGGACCAGCACGGTGCCCTGTGGCGACGTCGCCGACTTCGACATCTTCCTCGTGGGCTCCTGAAGGTCCATGATCCGGGCGCCGGCCTTGGGGATGGCGCCCTCGGGGATGGTGAAGACCGCGCCGTGGCGGGCGTTGAAGCGGCCGGCGACGTCGCGTGCCAGCTCGATGTGCTGGCGCTGGTCGTCACCCACGGGGACGCGATCGGTGTCGTAGAGCAGGATGTCGGCGGCCATGAGGGCTGGGTAGGTGAACAACCCCGCCGAGACGAAGTCGCGGTCGTCACTCTTCTCCTTGAACTGGGTCATCCGCCGGAGCTCGCCGAAGGCGACCGTGCACTCGAGGAGCCAGGCCAGCCCCGTGTGCTCGGCCACGTGGCTCTGCACGAACAGCGTCGCCACCTCCGGGTCGATGCCCGCCGCCAGGTGGGCGGCGGCCGCCTCCAGGGTTCGGGACCGGAGCGCGACAGGGTCCTGGGGGACGGTGAGGGCATGCAGGTCCACGATGCAGAACACCGCGTCGTGCTCGTGCTGCTCGTCGACGAAGCGGCGCAGCGCCCCGAGGTAGTTCCCCAGCTGGAGGTCACCACTCGGTTGGATGCCGGAGAAGACGCGGGTCATGGGGGCGATGCTAGGGACGCCCGGGGGTCCACCAGGACCGCCTTTCGCCCTCGTACACTCGCCGGGATGTCGTACGAGGTCCAGACCCCTGTCTTCGAGGGCCCCTTCGACCTCCTCTTGCACCTGATCGTGCGGGAGCAGGTCGACCTCTACGAGATACCGCTGGCCCGCATCGTCGACGCCTACTTGGTCGAGCTGGACCGGATCAGCCAGGACACCACGACGCTCGACCTCGACGTGGCGACGGAGTTCCTGCTCATCGCCGCCACCCTGGTGGAGCTCAAGGCCCGCCGGCTGCTCCCAGGTCTCGACGACGGCGACCTCGACGAGGAGCTCGCCCTCTGGGAGGAGCGCGACCTCCTCCTGGCCCGCCTCCTCGAGTGCAAGACGTTCAAGGACGCGGCACGGGCCCTGGCGGGCCTCGCCGACGTGGCCGGTCGTTCGTTCCCCCGCCGTGCCGGCCTCGAGGAGCGCTACCACTCCCTCGCCCCCGACCTCCTGCTCGGGGTCACCCCCGCCGACCTCAAGGCCGCGTTCCTGCGCGCCGTGGCACCCAAGCCGGTCCCCACCGTCGACATCTCGCACCTCCACATCTCTGCGGCGTCGGTGGGCGACGCCGTCGCCGAGCTGATGGACGAGCTGCCCCGCACCGGGCCGATCACGTTTCGCCGGCTCACCGCCGAGCTCGTCGACCGCCTCGAGGTGGTCGTTCGCTTCCTCGCCCTCCTCGAGCTGTTCAAGCAGGGCTATGTCGACCTCGAGCAGGCCGACGCCTTCGGGGACATCACCGTGGCGTGGGTCGGCGGCGGCGAGCTCGACGGGCCGGCGATCGACCTGGCCCTGGTGGGCATCGACGTCTACGAAGGCTGAGGGTGGCCGACCCGAACGACCCGACCCGTGCCATCGAGGCGATCCTGATGGTCGCCGAGGACCCGGTGGAGCCCCACCTGCTGGCCCAGCTGCTCGAGCTGGCCCCCGCCCGCATCGAGGTGCTCTGCACGGCGCTGGCGGCCGCCTACGAGGCCGACGGCCGAGGCTTCGCCCTCGTCCGGGTGGCAGGGGGCTACCGCTTCCAGTCGGCCGAAGACCTGGCGCCCTACGTGGAGCGCTTCGTGCTCGAGGGGCAGTCGGCCCGCCTGTCGGCGGCCGCCCTCGAGACGCTTGCCATCGTCGCCTACAAACAGCCTCTGTCGCGCGCCCAGGTCGCCGCCATCCGCGGCGTCAACGTCGACGGTGTGATGCGGACCCTCCAACAGCGGGGGTACATCGAGGAGGTCGCCCGAGACCCGGGGCCGGGCCAGGCGGTGCTGTTCGGCACGACCCGGGCGTTCCTCGAGAAGCTTGGCCTGAACTCGCTCGCCGACCTCCCCGCTCTGGGCGACTTCGTCCCCGGTGCCGAGGTGATGGAGGCGCTCGAGCGCGGGCTTCGGGTGACGCCGACGGAGGCCCCGGCCGACACGGGTGGCGACGATCCGGACACCGACGGCATCGACGATCCCGACGAGTCGTGACGACCATGCCGGGTGACGACCTGCCCGGTGGCGAGCGCCTGCAGAAGATCCTGGCCCGCGTCGGGTACGGGAGCCGGCGGGTCTGCGAGGACCTGATCGCCGAGGGGCGGGTGACGGTCAACGGCGAGGCCGCCGACCTCGGCCGCCGGGTCGACGTCGAGGTCGACAAGGTGGCGGTCGACGGGGTGGCGGTCGGGGTCCAGCCGGGGCTGGTCCACTACCTGCTCAACAAGCCCCGAGGCGTGGTGACCACCGCCGACGACCCCCAGGGCCGGCCAACGGTCGTCGAGCTGGTGCCCGACGAGCCACGGGTGTTCCCCGTGGGTCGCCTCGACGTCGACACCGAAGGGTTGCTGCTGCTCACCAACGACGGCGACCTCACCCATCGCCTCACCCACCCCTCCTTCGGCGTGGAGAAGGAGTACCTGGCCGAGGTCGACGGGACCCCGAGCCGGGCCGCCCTGCGCCGCCTACGTGAGGGCGTCGAGCTCGACGACGGCGTCACCAGCCCGGCCAAGGTGGCGCTGACGCCGCCGCACCTGCTCTCGATCACCATCCACGAGGGCCGGAACCGGCAGGTCCGGCGGATGTGCGAGGCCGTCGGGCACCCGGTCCAACGGTTGGTCCGCACCCGCATCGGCCCCCTGGCCGAGCGGTCGCTGGCACCGGGCGACTGGAGGGTGCTCACGGGCGACGAGGTGCGGGCGCTGGAGGAGGCGGTGGCCCGCGGAGCGGATCCCGACGAGGAGTAGCATCGGCGCCCGATGCCCCCAGCAGTCCGAGCGCTCCGCGGCGCGACCACCGTCGACGCCGACGTCCCCGAGCAGATCGACGAGCGCGTGGTGGCGCTCCTCGAGGGGATGCTCGAACGCAACGGCGTCGTCCACGACGACATCATCAGCATCCTCTTCACCGCCACCGACGACATCCACTCGTGCTTCCCTGCCGCAGCAGCCCGCAGCATCGGGCTGGGCGACGTACCGCTGATCTGCGCCCGCGAGCTCGACATCGATGGCGGGACCCCCCACTGCATCCGGATCCTCATGCACCTCACCACCGAGCGCTCCCGCGCCGACCTGCGCCACGTCTACCTCGAAGGCGCCAAGGGCCTTCGGGACGACCTCCCGGTCTGACGTGGACGCCACAGCGAGTCGGCGTGCCCAGCTGGTGGGCACCGGTCTCATCGGCGGCTCGATCGGGCTGGCGCTGCGCCGTCGGGGGTGGCACGTGACGGGGCGCGATCGCGACGCCGACAGGGCGGGGCGTGCCCTCGAGCTCGGCGCCGTCGACGTCGTCGGCGACGACCCCGACGCCGAGCTCACCTTCGTGGCCACACCGGTCGGCTCGGTGGCCGACGAGGTCGCGCACGCCCTGAAGGGCGGGGGCGTGGTGACCGACGTGGGGAGCGTCAAGGCGTCGATCGTCGGTGCCGTCGACAACCCACGCTTCGTCGGTGGGCACCCCATGGCCGGCAGCGAGCAGGAGGGCGTCGACGGGGCTGACCCAGAGCTGTTCTCCGGTGCCGTCTGGGTCCTCACGCCGGTGTCGTCGACCGATGCCGCCGCCCACTCCCTCGTCCGGTCGGTGGTCGCCTCGCTCGGCGCCGAGGTCGTCGAGCTGGCGCCCGACCGTCACGACGCCCTCGTCGCGGTGGTCTCCCACGTGCCCCACCTCACGGCGGCCACGCTCATGAGCCTCGCCGCGGAGGGGGCCGAGGAGCACGGTGCCCTGCTGCGCCTCGCAGCCGGTGGCTTCCGCGACATGACCCGGATCGCCGCCGGCCACCCCGGCATCTGGCCCGACATCTGCACCGAGAACCGGGAGGCAATCGCCGAGGTCCTCACCCGGCTCGAGTCGGCCCTGGCGACGATGCGTGCCGTCGTGGAGGCCGGCGACCGGGACGCCCTGCTCGTCAGCCTCGAACGGGCCCGGGCTGCAAGGGTGAGCCTGCCGAGCCGGGTGACCGAGCCCGGCGCCATGGCCGAGGTCCGGGTGCCGATCCCCGACCGACCTGGCGTGCTGGCCGAGATCACCACGCTCGCCACCGAGCTCGGGGTGAACATCGCCGATGTGGAGATCGCCCACTCGAGCGAGGGCGCCACCGGTGTGCTCATCCTCGTCTGCGACGCCGACCACACCGAGCGCCTCCGTGGTGGCCTCGTGGCGCGGGGCTACCGCCCGTCGGCCCGGGGCCTGGAGTGAGCACGTCTGGCCTGGTCGTGCAGCCCTTCTCGGCACCGCCCGACGCCGAGGTGGCGGTGCCCGGCTCGAAGAGCATCACCAACCGGGCGCTGGTCGCGGCGGGCCTGGCCGAGGGGACCTCCCGGCTCTCGGGGGTGCTGCGATCGGACGACACCGACGCCATGGTCGACGCCCTGCGCACCCTGGGCATCGCCGTGCGGGCCGACGACGGCGGCACAGAGGTGTCGATCGACGGTGGCGGGGGACGGGTGCCGTCGGGGCCGGCCGACCTCGACGCCCGGCTCTCCGGGACCACCTCGCGGTTCCTCACTCCCATGGTGGCCCTCGGGTCGGGTCGATACCGGATCGACGGCGGCCCACCCATGCGGGCCCGTCCCATGACGCCGCTGGTGGAGGCGGTGCGCTCGCTCGGCGGGCGGATCGAGGAGGAGGGCGCGCCCGGCCACCTGCCCTTCACCGTGGTGGCCGACGGCCTCCGCGGCGGGGCCATCGAGGTGAGCGGCGACATCTCCAGCCAGTTCCTGTCGGCCCTGCTCCTCAGCGGCCCGGCGATGGCCGAGGGCCTCGAGGTCCGGGTCACCACTGCCCTGGTGTCCCGTCCCTACGTGGCCATGACCCTCACCACCATGGCCGACTTCGGCGTTGAGGTCGCCCAGCCCGACGACACCACGTTCCTGGTTCCCCCGGCGAGCTACCGCGGCACGGACGTGCGCATCGAGCCCGACGCCAGCGCGGCGTCGTACTTCTTCGCCGCCGCAGCCATCACCGGGGGTCGGGTGCGGGTGCCGGGCCTCGGACGGCGATCCACCCAGGGGGACCTGGCCTTCGTCGAGGTCCTCGAGCGGATGGGGGCGATCGTGCGCAGCGACGACGAGGGCACCGAGGTGGTCGGCACCGGCGCGCTTCGAGGGGTGGACGTCGATCTGACCGACCTGTCCGACACAGCCCAGACGCTGGCGGCGACGGCGGTCTTCGCCACCGGGCCCACCCGGGTGCGTGGGATCGGCTTCATCCGGCGCAAGGAGACCGACCGGATCGCCGCGGTCGTCCGGGAGCTGCGGCGCTGCGGGATCGAAGCCGAGGAGCACCCCGACGGGTTCAGCGTCCACCCGGGGACGCCGCGACCGGCCCGGATCGAGACCTACCACGACCACCGCATGGCCATGAGCTTCGCCCTCCTTGGCCTGCGGGCACCGGGGATCGAGATCCTCGACCCGGCCTGCGTCGAGAAGACCTACCCGGAGTTCTTCGCCGACCTCGACCGGCTGCGCAGCAGCGGCCCCGGCGGGCGGTAGGTTCCCGGCCATGCGCGTCGTAGCGATCGACGGACCGGCGGGGTCGGGCAAGTCCACCGTCGCCCGCCAGCTGGCCAAAGAGCTGGGGCTGGATTACCTCGACACGGGGGCGATGTACCGAGCCGTTGCGTTCGCCGCGCTGCGCCGTGGCATCGACCCGTCCGAGGCGGCGGAGGTGGCCCGGATGGTGCCCCGTCTGGAGATCGCCGTCGACACCGCCGGCGTCACCGTCGACGGGGTCGACGCCACCATCGAGATCCGTGGCCCCGAGGTGACCCGAGCGGTGAGCACGGTGGCCGCCAACCCGGATGTGCGGGCCGACTTGGTCCGCCGGCAGCGGGAGTGGGTCGAGCTGCGGGGCGGGGGCGTGGTCGAGGGTCGCGACATCGGCACGGTGGTGTTCCCCGACGCGGTCCTCAAGGCCTACCTCACCGCCCGCCTCGACATCCGGGCCGGCCGCCGGCACCAGGAGGTGACCGATCTCGCCTACGAGGCGGTCGCCGCCGACATGGCGAGGCGCGACAGCGTCGACTCAGAGCGCGAGGTGAGCCCGCTCCAGTGCGCAGACGACGCCGTGGTGATCGACACCAGCGACCGCGGCGTCGAGGACATCGTGGCCGAGCTGCTGGGGAAGCTGTGAGCGAGGTCGAGCCGGCCCGAGGGGCCGAGCTCCCCGTCCCCAAGCCCGCCGGTCCGGCGACACGGGGCCAGCGGGTGCTGTACCGGGTGGTGCGGGCCATCCTGCTGGCGATCGCCCGGGTCCTCTGGCGCCTGCGGGTAGATGGCCTCGAGCACGTGCCGCCCACCGGCTCGTTCGTGCTGGCCCCGGTCCACCGCTCCAACGTCGACTTCCTGCTGGTCCTGGCCGTGACCCGTCGCCGCATGCGGTACATGGGCAAGGCGTCGATCTGGAAGGTCAAGGCCCTCTGGCCCCTCTTCGACGCCCTCGGGGGCTTCCCCGTCCAGCGCGGCACCGCCGACCGCCAGGCGCTGCGCACCTGCATCGAGGTCATCGGTCACGGCGAGCCTCTGGTGCTCTTCCCCGAGGGTGCCCGCCAGAGCGGTCCCGACGTGAAGCCGCTCTTCGACGGCGCCACCTACGTCGCCAGCCGCACCGGGGTGCCGATCGTCCCGGTCGGCATCGGGGGTTCGGAGCGGGCGCTGCCGAAGGGCAAGAAGCTTCCTCGGCCCGTGCGCATCACCCTGGTGGTGGGGCCGCCCCTGACCGTGGAGGTCGGCGATGACGGCAAGGCGCCCCGACGGGCGGTCCGGGAGACCTCCGAGCGCCTGCGGCTCGAGCTGCAGCGGCTCTTCGACGAGGCCGAGGCCAAGGCCGGCTGAGCCCCGTGGCGCCATGCCACGCCACGCCGCCAGAAGCCCGTGTTACATGAACCTCGGCATGGCGAAGACCTCGCGCACCATTGGCTCGAAGTGCTCGAGCGGGAGGGTGTCGTAGTCGGGGTCGAACGCCGTCTGGTCCCAGTCGTCGGCGAATCGGCCGGCCAGCTCGAAGACCTCGGCGTCGAGCGTGGCGCGGTGGGTCTCGCGGGCGTCGGGGTCCTTGCCGAAGTGGGCGTAGTAGTGCTTGCCCTGGAAGTCCTGGTGGACGCGGATCATGTCGTAGACCTCGGGGCGGACGTAGGCCTTGAGGATCTCGGCGGCGATGGCCGGGTGGTTGTGGACGCTGATGGCCTTGCCGATGTCGTGGCAGAGGCTGGCCACGACCACCTCGGTGTCGGCGCCGTCGCGCTCGGCCCGTGTGGCCGTCTGCAGGCAGTGGGTCAGCTGGTCGGTGGCGAAGCCGTCGGTGATCTCGCCGAGCGACTCGAGGAGCATGAGGACCCGGTCGGCCACGCGCCCCTGGTTGGCCATCGTCTCCGTGCCGATGACGCCCCACTGCTCGGCGGTCGATTCGTCCATGCGGGTGAAGGTGTCAGCCATGTCACCAGTGTACGGCCGACGCGACCCGTCGGTCAGGAAACGGTCTCGGCGAAGCCGAGTGCGGCCAGCACCTCGCTGGCCGCCACCTCACGATCCGCCACGCTCGGCGCCGAGCGCGGCGCGCCCAGGGTGAGGGCCGCGAGGGCGCCGACGGCGGTGAGCAGGTCTCGCAGCTCGCGTGGCGGTGGGAAGTACTCCGTCTCGTCGGTGTAGGAGACCTCCCGCCAACCCTCGGCGGGGGAGAGGCGCTCGATCACCGCTGCCACGAGCTCCTCCGGAGCGGACGCCCCGGCAGTCACACCGACGGTGCCGGTGAGGTCGTCGGGGACCTCCTCCACGCCGTTGACGCGAAGGACCCTCGGGCACCCCGACGCGGCCGCCACCTTGGCCAGGGCCACCGTGTTGGACGAGTTGGCGGAGCCGATCACGACCATGGCATCGCACTCGCCGGCGATCTGTTGGAGGGCCGACTGGCGGTTCGTCGTGGCGAAGCACAGGTCGCTGCGACCGGGCATCCAGAGATCCGGGAAGCGCTGGCGGGTGGCGTCGAGCACCCCGGCCCAGTCCTGGTGGCTGAGGGTCGTCTGGGCGAGCAGCGCAACGGGGCCGCCGGGATCGGGCAGGTCGGCGACCCCGGCCTCGTCCTCGACCAGGTGGATCGACTCGGGTGCGACGGCCATGGTGCCCACGGCCTCGTCATGACCCTCGTGGCCGACGTAGACCACCGTGTAGCCCTTGCCGGCGCGGACCTTGACCTCGTGGTGGACCTTGGTGACGAGCGGGCACACGGCGTTGACCAGGTAGCCGGCCTTGGCCGACGCGGCGGTGACCACCTCGGGCGCGGACCCGTGGGCAGACAGCATCAGTGGCGCGCCGTCGGGGACCTCGTCGAGGTCGTCGACGAAGACGACCCCGAGCTCCCGGAAGCGGTCGACCACGAGGCGGTTGTGCACGATCTCGTGGTAGCAGTACACGGGCGGCTCGAAGGCGCGCACCATCCACGCCAGCGCTTTGATCGCCATCTCCACGCCCGCGCAGAAGCCCCGCGGGGAGGCGAGCAGGACCTTGTCGACAGCCACGGTCCAAGGGTACCGACACGACCGCATGGGGCTGCTTCGGGGGGAGACCCGTATCCTGGTCCGGTGTCCGCTCCCTCCGTCGTCGCCGTCGCACCCGGGTCCGCGGCCGCGCGCGCCGGCCTGGCGCCGGGCGACGAGATCGTGGCCCTCAACGGGCGCGTCCCCCGCGACGTCATCGAGTGGCAGCTGCTCACCGACGAAGCCCAGCTCGAGGTCGATGTGCGCCGAGGTGGGCTCCAGCGCAGCATCTCGGTCGACAAGGTTGCCGGCGAGCCCCTGGGCGCCGAGGTGAGCTCGGCGCTGTTCGACCAGGTCCGCACCTGCGACAACCACTGCGAGTTCTGCTTCATCTACCAGCTGCCGCCGGGGATGCGCGAGAGCCTCTACCTCAAGGACGACGACTACCGGCTGAGCTTTCTCTACGGGAACTTCACCACCCTCACCCGCTTCACCGAGGCTGACCTCGAGCGGGTCGTCACCGAAGGGCTGAGCCCGCTCAACGTCAGCATCCACGCCACCGATCCCGCGGTCCGTGCCCGGATGCTGCGCAACCGCCGGGGCGCCACCAGCCTGCGCTGGCTTCGAGCACTCCTCGACCACGGCATCGAGGTCCACGGCCAGGTGGTGGTGTGCCCGGGCGTCAACGACGGGGCGGTGCTCGAGGACACCCTGGCCGGCGTGCTCGACGAGTACCCCGAGCTCGCCTCGGTCTGCGTGGTGCCCCTCGGAGTGAGCCGCTGGTCCGACGAGCCCGCCATGCGCCCGCACACCCCCGAGGAGGCCGCCACGGTCGTCGACGTCGTCGAGGGCTGGCAGGCGACCTACCTGCGGCTGCTCGGCCGGCGGCTGGCCTTCGCCGCCGACGAGTACTACCTGCTGGCCCGGCGACCGTTCCCGGCCGACGAGGCCTACGAGGGCTTCGCCATGCACGAGGACGGCATCGGCATGGCCCGGACCTTCGAGGCCGAGTTCACGGGCCGCCAGAGCAGCCCCACCGGGCCGCAGGCCGGGTTCTTCGCCTGGGTCGATGGCGCCTCGCCCGAGGGCTACCGCGCGCCGCGAACCGTCCCCGCCCGGCCCGGATCGGTGACCCTGCGTCCCCGTCGCGATGCGCCGGTGGCGATCCTCACCGGTCCCTACGGCGCCGCCGTCCTCGAGCCGCTGGTGGCCGACCTCGGCCGCCACGACGTCCGGGTGGTCCCGGTCGCCAACGAGTTCTTCGGTGGCAACATCGGCGTGACCGGCCTCATGGTGGGCGCCGACCTGGCACGGGTGCTGGCCGGCGAGCCCGAGGGCCACCGCTACCTCCTGCCCGACGTGTGCCTGTCCCAGGGACGGTTCCTCGACGGAGCCACGCCGGCCGACCTGCCCCGACCGGTCGAGGTCGTGCCCACCGACGGCATCGCCCTGCGCCTGGCGCTGAACGGCCTCGATCCTGGTCCGCCGGGTGAGGGTGCCCTGGCTCGACCGGTGGGGTGCAGCGCATGAGCGACCACGCAGGCGACATCGACGAGACGAGTGACGACATGGCCCCCGACGCCGCGCTGATCGAGGGCCCGCCCTTCGACCCCGACCTCCTCGATCTGGCGATCGACGATCTGGCGACCGCCGACGACGGGGCGACGCCGCCCGAGATCCGCCGAGGCCTGCCCAAGGTGGCCGTGGTCGGTCGCCCGAACGTCGGCAAGTCCACGCTGATGAACCGGATCATCGGGCGGCGGGAGGCGATCGTCGAGGAGAATCCGGGTGTGACCCGCGACCGCAAGGTCGTCGAGGGTGAGTGGTGCGGTACCCGCTTCGACGTGGTCGACACCGGAGGCTGGCTGGCCAAGGGTGACGCCCTCGACGACAAGGTGAGCCGCCAGTCGGAGCTGGCGTGGGCCGACGCCGATGTGGTGCTGCTGGTGGTCGACGTCACCGTGGGCCTCACACCCGAGGACCAGCGGGTCGCCAGCATGCTCCGGGGTGGAGATGTGCCGGTGATGGTCGTCGCCAACAAGGTCGACGGCGAGACCCGTGAGCCCGACGTCTGGGAGTTCCTCAAGCTCGGCCTCGGCGACCCGTGGCCGATCAGCGCCCTCCACGGCCGCCAGACCGGCGACATGCTCGACGAGGTCGTCCGCCTCCTGCCCGAGGTGGCGGAGGAGCCCGGACCCACCACCGGTCCCCGTGCCGAGGGCACCGGCGAGCTGCCCTCCGTGCCGGCGGTCGCCATCGTCGGCAGGCCCAACGTGGGCAAGTCGACGCTGTTCAACCGCCTCATCGGCGAGGAGCGGGCGGTCGTCCACGACATGCCCGGCACCACCCGCGACAGCGTGGACACCGTGGTGGAGACCGACGAGGGCCCCATCCGCTTCGTCGACACCGCCGGCATGCGCCGCCGGTCGCGCATCGACCGGGGGACCGAGTGGTACTCCCTGGTCCGGGCCCTCCAGTCGATCGACGCCGCCGACGTGGCCGTGCTCGTCATCGATGCCAACGAGGGGATCACCCACCAGGACCAGCGGCTCGCCGAGCGCGTCGATGCCTCCGGATGCCCGGTCGTGATCCTGCTGAACAAGTGGGAGACGCTCGACGCCGAGTCCCGCCAGGACGTGCTGTGGCAGGTCTCCGAGCGGCTCCACTTCCTGTCCCAGTCGCCCGTCCTGAAGGGCAGCGCCCTCACCGGCAAAGGGGTGCACAAGCTGCTCCCCGCCCTCGCCCAGGCGGTCGAGGCCTACCACCGGCGGGTTCCCACCCGCGAGCTCAACCAGGTGATCCAGCGGGCGCAGGCGGCGCATCCGTCGCCCACGGGCCGGGTGCTCTACGCCACCCAGGGCGCCGCCGACCCGCCCACCTTCACCCTCTTCGCCAACCGGGAGCTTCCGCCCACCTACCTGCGCTACCTCGAGCGCATGATCCGCGAGCACTTCGAGTTCGGCAACACCCCCCTCAAGCTCCGGGTTCGCCGCCGATCCGACTGACGACCGCACGGTCCCGTCCCCCGACCCTGACGGGCGTCACAGAGCTGGAACCCATCCGGCGCGCTGACGTCGTGCGCCGCCGGTTACGCTCGCGACCTCCATGATCGAACGCCCGATCCTCGGGATCGTCGCCGTGGCCGCTGTGGCGGCCGCCCTCGTCTGGGGCCGATCGGCTCGTCGCCTGCTCAAGGTGGCGCGCCGCATCGATGCCTCGTCCGGCAGCCACTCCGAGGCTGCCCAGCTGGCGCGCGCCGCCTTCCTCAAGGACCTGCACGCCACGTTGGTCTACGTCGCTGCCGCGGTGGCGGCCGCCGCCGGTGCGGTGAGCTCCGAGCGCTGGGCCGACGGCATGCTCTTCCTCCTGTTCATCCCGGTGGCCCTCTCGCTGCGCTACGGCCGTGACTTCCTCCGCCATGCCCGCCTCACCGAGAGCCGAAGCCAGCTCGAGCAGCGCGCCCAGGAGGTGCTCGTCCAGGAGGCCCTCGCCCCCAAGCGGTGGGCCGCCCGGCTGGCTCCCGAGGAGGTCCCCGAGTTCCCCGGCTTCGAGCTCGGCACGCTCTACCAGGCGGGCACGGGCATGATGGCCGGCGACTTCTACGACGTCTTCCGCACCGGGCCCGGTCGCATGGCGGCGGTGATCGGCGACGTCGCAGGTCACGGCATCGAGCCCTCGATCACGGCATTCCAGGCCAAGTACCTGCTGCGGGTCTTCCTCCGCCAGTTCCGCGACCCCGCCCAGGCCTTCGAGGAGCTCAACCGCCAGATCTCGGGCATGGGGCGCGGCGAGGAGTTCATCTCCATGTGCGTCGTGGTCTTCGACACCGTTGCCGGCACGCTCCGTTACTGCTCGGCCGGTCACCCGCCCGGGTTCCTGTGGCAGCGAGGGGAGGTGCGCCCCCTCAAGGCCACCGGCCCGCTGATCTCGCTCGACCCCGAAGGCAACTTCACGAGCCGCGAGATCCCCCTCCAGAGCGGCGACCTGGTGCTGCTCTACACCGACGGCCTGGCGGAGGCGCGCAGCGGTGACCAGCTCTTCGGCGAGGAGCGCATCGCCGCCCACATCAAGCGCGACCCGGGTGTCGACCCCGACGTCCTCTGCAAGACGCTGGTGGACGCGGCCGGCGACTTCGCCACCAGCCCCATCAGCGACGACACCGCCATCCTGGCCGTCCGCCGCCTCTGATGGCCGAGGGAGGCGCAGGCGACCTCGCGGCCGCGGCCGAGCGAGCGCTGCGAGGCAACCGTGACCGCGGCGGTGCGAAGCTCGAGGCCCAGGGCAAGCTCTTCGTCCGCGACCGCCTCGACCTGCTGCTCGACGCGGGCAGCTTCGTCGAGGACGGCCTGCTGGCCAACGCCATGGCCGCCGACCTCCCGGCCGACGGGGTGGTGACCGGCGTGGGGACCATCGACGGGCGGCCCGTGTGCGTCATGGCCAACGACCCGACGGTCAAGGCGGGGTCGTGGGGGGCCCGCACGGTGGAGAAGATCGTGCGCGTCACCGAGCACGCCCTGCGCCACGAGCTCCCGGTGTGCTGGCTCATCGACTCGGCCGGGGCCCGCATCACCGACCAGGTCGAGCTGTTCCCAGGGCGCCGGGGCGCCGGGCGGATCTTCTACAACCAGGTGCGCCTGTCGGGGAAGGTCCCCCAGGTCTGCTGCCTCTTCGGGCCGTCGGCCGCCGGTGGCGCCTACATCCCGGCGTTCTGCGACCTCGTCGTCATGGTCGAGGGCAACGCCTCGATGTACCTCGGGTCGCCCCGCATGGCAGAGATGGTCATCGGGGAGCGGACCACCCTGGAGGAGATGGGCGGTGCGCGCATGCACGCCACCGTCTCGGGCTGCGGTGACCTGCTTGCCACCGACGACGCCGACGCCATCGCTCAGGCCCGCCGGTACCTCTCGTACCTGCCACGGCGCTGGCGAGAGGACCCGCCGGTCGCCGAGCCGGTCGAGCCGCTGGCCCCGCTGACCGCCGACGTCATCCCCACCGAGGAGCGCCGGGCCTACGACATCCACGAGGTGATCGACTGCCTGGTCGACGCCGGGTCGTTCTTCGAGATCAAGCCGCTCTTCGCCGCCGAGCTCGTGGTCGGCTTCGCCCGCATGGACGGCCGGTCCGTGGGCGTGGTCGCCAACAACCCGGTGCAGAAGGGCGGCGTGCTCTTCGGGGACTCGGCCGACAAGGCAGCCCGGTTCATCTGGTGCTGCGACGCCTTCAACGTCCCGCTCGTCTTCCTGGCCGACGTGCCCGGCTTCATGGTCGGGACCCAGGTCGAGCGTCAAGGCATCATCCGCCACGGGGCAAAGATGATCACCGCGGTGTCCGAGGCGACGGTCCCCAAGGTCTCGGTGATCCTGCGCAAGGCCTATGGCGCAGGGCTCTACGCCATGGCCGGGCCGGCGTTCGAACCGGAGGCCTGCCTGGCCCTGCCCACCGCCTCCATCGCCGTGATGGGGCCGGAGGCAGCGGTCAACGCGGTGTTCGCCAACAAGATCGAAGCCATCGAGGACCCCAAGGAGCGCGAGGCGTTCGTCGACGAGCAGCGTCGCCTCTACGAGGCCGACGTCGACCTCTTGCGTCTGGCGTCGGAGCTTGTCGTCGACGCCGTCGTCGACTTCGGTGACCTGCGTCGTGAGATCACCACCCGGTTGGCTCTGGCGGTGGGCAAGGACCGCTCGTTCAGCGAACGACGCCACGGCGTCCCCCCGGTCTGAGCGCGGTGACCGACCTGCCGCAGGCGATCGACATCCGGGAGGTGGGCCCCCGCGATGGCCTCCAGGCCGAGGCGCCCGTCGACAGCGCGGCGCGTGCCATCCTCGTCGATGCCCTCGTCTCCACGGGCCTGCGACGCATCGAGGTCGCCGCGTTCGTGTCCCCTCGTGCCGTGCCGTCCATGGCCGGTGCCGAGGAGGTGCTCGCTGCGGTGCGGCGGGTCCCAGGGGTCGAGATGGTCGCCCTCGTGCCCAACGTCCGCGGTGCGGTGGCGGCCAAGGAGGCCGAGGTCGATGCCCTCACCGTCACCATCTCGGCGTCGCCCACCTACAACGAGCGCAACGTCCGCATGACCGTGGAGGAGTCGGTGGCCGAGGTGCGCGCCATCAGGGACGCCGTCGGTGACCAGCTCGAGGTCGACGCGGTGGTCTCGTGCGCCTTCGGGTCGCCGTACGAGGGCGACCTGGCACCGGCCGACGTGGGCCGGCTGGGGGAGCAGCTCCTGCGGGCGGGTGCCACGTCGCTCACCTTCGCCGACACCACCGGGATGGCGACGCCCCGGCGGGTGGCCGAGCTCGTCGAGGTGGTGGGCACCGCGCCGGGGCTCCACCTGCACGAGACCAGGGGGACGGGACTCGTCAACGCCTACGCCGCCATGCAGCTCGGGGTGACCCGCTTCGACACCTCGGTCGGGGGCCTCGGCGGCTCACCGTTCGCTGCCGGGGCTGCGGGGAACCTCGCCACCGAAGATCTGGTGCACCTGTGCGACGACCTCGGCGTTTCGACGGGTGTCGACCTGGATGCCCTGCTCGAGGTCTGCGACGTGGTGGCGGACATGATCGGCCGGCCGGTCCCGAGCCGGGTCGCCGCTGCGGGGCCCCGGTCCCGCCTGGCCACCTGACGGGACCGACCGTGCCCTGGTGCGACGACTGCGACCGGTACCTCACGCCCAGCTCCCTCGAAGCCGACGGGTCGTGCCCCGCGTGTGGCCGGGCCGTCGCCGAGCACGAGGACGACCCGAGGGCGCCGTGGCACTTCAAGCTCCTCGTGGCCACGGCGGTGGCCTACCTCGCCTGGCGCGCCGTCGAGCTCCTCGTGGCCCTCACCTGACGCGGGCAGGTCGGGGACAGCCCGAGTCAGGCGCTATCGTGAGCGGCCCACGGGCTGTGGCGCAGCTTGGTTAGCGCGCCTGACTGGGGGTCAGGAGGTCGGGAGTTCAAATCTCCCCAGCCCGACGTGGAGGAGAGCCCCTGAGCAGGCACGACGCTCAGGGGCTCTTCCCGCTCGCACGCCTGAGCGGGTAGGGCACCCAGTGACGTCAACGGCCCCCGTCCATCGTCCGGCGGCGGATCCGGGCGTGGACGGGGACCGCGGCCGAGCGTAGGGCCGCCGCCGCAGCGGTGCGTGGACCCGCCCGCCGGTAGCGTCGCGACCG
>DATKDW010000047.1 GCA_035512495.1 Acidimicrobiales bacterium | reverse complement strand
GGGGGATCGCCTTGCCGGTGTTGGACTTGGGGGGTCCCGGCGGCGGGGGGATCGGCTTGCCGGTGTTGGAGCGCGGGGGGCCGCCCGGCGGCGGCGTCACGGCGCGGCCCCCGGGGCTGCGCACCACGTTGGGTGCCGGGGGGGCGGGCGGGCTCGACGTCTCGGCGGGGGGCGCCTGCGCCGCAGCTGGCGCGTCGACGACCTCGGCGGCCTCGGCTACAGGGCGCTCGGGCGCGGGGGGCGGCGCCGTGGGCCGGGCGGGCGGTGCTGCAGGCGGTGCCGAGCGGACCACCGGGCGGTCCGAGCGGGGCGGCTCGAGATCGGGCTGCTCGCTGGCGGGACGGCTGGTGACCAGGCGCGGTGTCGGAACGGGGGGCGCCTCGGGGGCGACCTCGTCTTCGGGGGCGGGGCGCTCGGGCGCCTCCTCGGCCTCCGGGGCAGGAGCAGGGGCGGGCGCCTCGGTGGGGGCGGGCGCCTCGGGGGCCTTGGTGACCTTGGCGGCCGCCTTCTTGGTCGGCTTCTTCGCCGGCTTCTTCGCCGGCTCTGGCTCCTCCGGCTGCACCTCGCGACGCAGCCCGAGCGAGTCGGCCTTGCGGCGGACGCGGTCGGCCTGGGCGTCGACGACGCTCGACGAGTGGCTCTTGACCCCGATGCCGAGGTCCTCGCACAGGTCGAGCGTCTCTTTGTTCGTCATCCCGAGCTCTCGTGCGAGCTCGTAGACCCGGATCTTCGCTGCCAAGTTGCTTCGTGCCTTCCTTCGGCTTCTGCCGTCCTACGTCACATGTGGGTCTCGTCCTCTGTGCATGCGGTGGACCGACCATCCATCCTCGCGCACCGCTCCACCTCGGCACGAAGCGAGATCGCCGCCTCCGGCGCCACCGGCCCGCGCAGCGCCCGCTCGAACGCCCGCCGGCGCCCCGCCAGGTCGACGCAGTCGGTCGATCCGGCGCAGAGCCACGCGCCCCGTCCCGGGAGGTGCCGCCCGAGGGCGAGCGACCCGTCGGCGAGGCGGACGACCCGCACCAGCGCACCCTGCGAGGCCACCCTCCGGCAGCCCACGCACGTGCGCCGGGGCCCGGCGCCCGTCCCTACGACGTCGCCTCGATCGTACTGGGGTCGTCGTCGGGAGCGGCCGGCTGGTCGTCGCCCGCAGGCGCCTCCTGCTCGGCAGCCGCCGGGGCCTCCTGCTCGGCAGCCGCCTCCGGCGCCGCAGCCTCCCCGACCGCCTCGCCGGCGGTGGCGTCCGCGCCGTCGACCTCGACCGGCGGCTCGGGGATGGCGTCGCCGGTGGCGTCGGCGTCGCCATGGCTCCACTGCTCGGCGGTCACCGCCGGGCCGCCCTCGGCGGGACGCCAGACCATCTCACCGGACTCGGGGTCCTCGACCCACTCGCCCTCGGCCCACTCCTCGCCCTCGTAGCCGGCCTCCTCCTCCGCCAGCTGGGTCTCGCTCTTGATGTCGACCCGCCAGCCCGAGAGGCGGGCGGCGAGGCGGGCGTTCTGGCCCTCCTTGCCGATGGCCAGCGACAGCTGGTAGTCGGGGACGATCACCTCGGCGGTGCCCGTCTCGTGGTCGAGGCGGACCTCCTTGACCTTGGCCGGCGACAGGGCCTTCATCACGAAGTCCTGCACGTCGTCGGTGAAGGGGACGATGTCGATCTTCTCGCCCCGAAGCTCGTTGACGACCATGCGGACGCGCGCTCCGCGGGCGCCGACGCAGGCGCCGACGGGGTCGACGTTGCTGTCGTTGGACCACACCGCGATCTTGGTGCGGTGGCCGGGCTCGCGGGCCACTGCCTTCAGCTCGACGATGCCGTCGGCGATCTCGGGGACCTCGAGCTCGAAGAGGCGCTTGATGAGGCCGGGGTGGGTTCGGCTCACCACGATCTGGGGGCCGCGGGGGTTCTTGCGGACCTCGACGATGTAGGCCTTGAGGCGGGTGCCCGGCTCGGGGCGCTCGTAGGGCACCTGCTCGGCCTGGGGCAGCAGGGCCTCGACCTTGCCGAGGTCGAGGAGGGTGAAGCGGCTGTCGGTCTGCTGGATGATGCCGGTGACGATGTCGCCCTCGCGGCCGGCGTACTCCTCGTACTTCATCTCCCGCTCGACCTCGCGGATGCGCTGCATCATCACCTGCTTCGCCGTCTGGGCGGCGATGCGGCCGAAGTCGCTCGGGGTGTCGTCCCACTCGCGGGTGACGTTGCCATCCTCGTCGAGCTCCTGGCCGTACACCCGGATCTCGAAGGTCTCGGCGTCGATGGTGACGTACGCCTCCTCGGCGGCGTTGGGCATGCGCTTGTACGCCGACACCAGGGCGTTGGCCAGCGCGTCGAGCAGGGCGTCGACCGAGATCCCCTTGTCGGCGGCCAGCGCCTGGAGGGCCTCCAGCATCTCGAAGTTGCCGGTGTTGCTCATCGGTTCGCCTTCCTCGTCTGGGCGCCCTTGCGCGCCTTGCTCTGGGTGCCGCCCTTGCCGCCGGGCTTGGGGGCAGGGCCCCACGTGAACACGGTGCGGGCCGAGGCGATCTCGGCCAGCTCGATCCGGCGGGGGCCGTCGGGTGACTCGACGGTGATGGCGTCGTCGTCGGCGTCGAGGAGCTCGCCCTCGACCCGACGTTCGCCGTCGGTTCCCGGCATGGTCTTGACCTTCACCGCGCTGCCGACGGCGGCCGCGAAGTGGCGTGGGGTGCGCAGCGGGCGCTCGAGGCCCGGACTCGACACCTCGAGGGTGTACTCCCCCGGGAGCGGGTCGGCCTCGTCGAGGGCGTCGGAGACCTCACGGGTGATGGCCCCGACGGTGTCGAGGTCGACCCCACCCGTGCGGTCGACGAGGACCCGCAGCACGCCGCCGACGAGCTCGACGTCGTAGAGCTCGGCCTGGTGGGTGGCGACGATGGGCGCCACGAGCGCCGTCACCTGCTCCGTCGTCGCCATGTCACCCTCCTCAGTCGTCGAGCCTGCCCTGACACACAAAAGCGTGGGCATCTGCCCACGCCAACCTGGCCCTTCCGGGCCGCTGCCGCTCCACCGATCCGCCCAGACATCGAACGGAACAGCCCTGAGAGTATAGCGACGGCGGGGCCCGACGACCCGTTCGGGGACGCCTCGGCTCAGGCCTCCTGGTGGGCCTCCCCGGGCTCCAGCGGCCGCATCCAGAGGTCGACGGCCGTCCACAGGGTCCGCGAGGACGGGAAGAAGGCCAGGGGCACCAGGATCGCGGTCGCCACCGCCGCCACCGCAAGCGGTGTCGGACTGAACTCGGGGTGCGACCAGACCAGGCCGCCCACGACCACCACGAACAGCACCACGAACGACACGATGGTGTTGAGCCCGAGGGCGCCGATGTGGTGGCCCTCGATGCGGCCGAAGCGCAGCCCACAGCGGGGGCAGCGCTCGACCATCGAGAACCACCGCCGGAAGAGCCGGCCCGACCCGCACACCGGACAGCGCTGCACCAGCCCACGCCACAGCATCGTCGCCACCGCCGGCTGGGTGGCCACCGGGTCGGCGCTCAATAGGCGCGGCCGACGGTGGCCACGAGGCCGGGGTCGTCGGCGGTGTCGGGCAGGCCACCGTCGGCGGACTGCAGGCACCGGACGGAGACGCCCGAGGCTGCCAGCTCGTCCTCGCCCCCGTCGCCGAGCTTCGACCAAGGGATCCGGGCGAAGCCAGTGGCCGCCGCCTCGACGGCCTCGGCCACCGACGAGACGTCGGCAGTGCGCGAGCGACGGCGCTGGCGCGCCTCGTCGAGCAGGCCGCGCTGGATCTCGCCGAGCGCCAGGCCGACCCGCGTCACCACCTCGGCCACGGGCACGGCCTCCTTGTCGCCGGTGTCGCGGCGCACCAGGGTGACGAGGCCCTCCTTGGCGTCGCGAGGGCCGACCTCGACCCGGACGGGGACGCCCTTGAGCTCCCAGTCGGTGGCCCGGCGGCCGAACGAGGTCTCCACCCGGTCGTCGAGCCGGGTGCGCACGCCGGTGGCGGCCAGGTCGTCGGCCACGCTGGCCGCGACCCCCCCAGCGCCCTCCTCGTCGCGGATGAGCAGCACCACGGCCTGGTGGGGGGCGAGGGCGGGGGGCAGCCGGAGCCCGCGGTCGTCGCCGTGGCACATGATGAGCCCGCCGATCAGCCGGGTGGACACACCCCACGACGTGGTCCAGCACAGCTGCTGGGCGCCCTCGTCGTCGAGGTAGTCCATGTCGAAGACGCTGGCGAAGTTCTGACCCAGCTCGTGGCTGGTTCCCATCTGCAGGGCCTTGCCGTCGCCCATCATCCCCTCGCACGTGAGGGAGTTGACGGCGCCGGCGAAGCGCTCCCGTGCCGTCTTGGCACCGGTGAGCACGGGCACCGCCATGACGTCGCGCATGACCTCCTCGTAGACCTGGTGGAGGACCTGCACCGCGAAGGCCCGAGCGTCGGCCTGGCTGGCGTGGGCGGTGTGACCCTCCTGCCACAGGAACTCGGTGGTGCGCAGGAACAGCCGGGGCCGCAGCTCCCAGCGGACCACATTGGCCCACTGGTTCAGCAGCAGGGGGAGGTCGCGGTAGCTCTGCACCCACTTGGCCATGTACTCGCCGAAAACCGTCTCGCTGGTGGGTCGCACAACAAGGGGCTCCTCGAGCTCCTTGCCACCGCCGTGGGTGACCACCGCCAGCTCGGGGCTGAAGCCCTCCACGTGCTCGGCCTCGCGCTGGAGGTACGACTCCGGGATGAAGAGCGGGAAGTAGACGTTGTCGCAGCCGGCCGCCTTGATGCGGGCGTCGAGCTCGGCCTGGATGCGCTCCCAGATGGCGTAGGCGTAGGGGCGGATCACCATCGTGCCCCTCACCGGCCCGTTGTCGGCCAGCTCGGCCTTGGCGACGACGTCCTGGTACCAGCGGGGGAAGTCGTCGGCCTGGGGGGTGAGCACGGGGGGCTTGGCCATGGCGGCCGAGGCTACCGGCGCCCGGCCGGAAGCTCGATCCGGTTGCCGCTCTCAGGCGCTACCGGCGAGGGCGGCCACCACCGCCGCGAGGGATCACGACCACGCCTCGGCCAGCACGTCGGCGAAGAGCTCCTCGGCGTCGCAGTCGTGACCCTTGCGGGTGAACCACTCGCACATGCGCACCACGTCGCGGTGCAGGAGGTCGATGCCGTGGGGGTTGAGCAGCAGGTCGGTGGCCTGGGGCAGGTCGATGACCGAGATGCGCCCCTGCCACCACAAGACGTTGTAGGCGGAGAGGTCGGCGTGGACGATCGACGCCCGGGCGAGGATCCGCAGGTTGGACGTGACCTGCTCGAAGGCCGAGGCCAGCTCCGGTGTCGACAACCGTGCCGACACCAGCCGGGGAGCGGCCTGGGTGGCGTCGCCGATCAGCTCCATGAGCATGCCGTCGCCCTGGAGCTCGACCGGGTACGGCACGTCGGCCCCCGCGTTCCAGAGTGTGCGCATGGTGTCGAGCTCGTGGCCGACCCAGCGGTCGCCGAGCAGCTTCTTGCCGTGACCGGTCATCTTGGCGACGGCTCGGCGGTCGCGGCTGCGCCGGAACCGCCGACCCTCGTGGTAGATGGTGTCGTCCACGAAGGTGCGGGACCGGCTGAAGCCCTGGGCCTCGAGCTCGCCCCGGCCGGCGGTGAGCGGCCGGTAGCGCTTGTGGGCGAGGAGGCAGCTGCGGCCGTCGTCGAGCGACCGGCGCTCGACCACGACGACCTCGGCCTCCTTGCCGGTCTTGAGCGACCCGACGACCTCGTCCTCGATGTCGCCGGTCGGTAGCCAGTGGGGTGCGGGGCGCGGCCCCGGTTCGGGCGTGAAGTGGTGCAACACGTGATCTCCTGTGCAAGACGGGCAGGACGCATCGGTCCGCCGGCTCGCACAGGCGCTGCGGTCAGATGGCGATCAGCAGCGGGGAGCCGGGCGGGGCGCGGTGAGGACGGTGACGGTCATCGGCACCTCCTCCGGCTCTGGGCCCACCACCTGCGGGCACGTCCCGCCAGCATGCCCCCACCACCCGTCCCCGGAAAGCGAATTTCTCGCCGACCGGCTCGACCTTCCCTTGACGTGCGACAGCAGCTACGCCGTGCCAGGGTCAGCGGCGTGATCCAGGTCCCCGAGGTCGTGCGCAGCAAGGCCCGGGTGGCCGGGGCCGAGCGTTGGCTCGCCGACCTCCCCGACCTGGTTGCCTCCCTCGAGGTCGACTGGTCGATCTCGATCGGCGGTGTCTACGACGGTGGCACGGAGGCGCTCGTCGTCGCCGCCGCCCTCGACGACGGCACCCCGGCGGTGCTCAAGCTCCTCGTCCCCCGCTCCGACGACGCGGCCGCCCACGAGATCACCGTGCTGCGCCTGGCCGACGGCGAGGGCTGCGCCCGATTGCTGCAGGCCGACGCCGACCGGGGTGCTCTCCTCCTGGAGCGGTTGGGCCGATCTCTTTCGAAGCTCGACCTGCCGCTGCTCCGCCGCATGGAAGTTTTGACCACCGCCGCCGCCCGCATGTGGCGACCCGCCGCCGGCCACGGACTGCCCACGGGTGCCGAGAAGGGTCGCTGGCTGGCCGACTTCATCCCCGAGGCGTGGGAGCGCCTCGACCGTCCGTGTGCCGAGCGCAGCGTCGACCATGCCCTTGCCTGCGCCGAGCGTCGGATCGCCGCCCACGACGACGAGCGGGCCGTGCTCGTCCACGGCGACGTCCACCAGTGGAACGCCCTCGAGGCCAGTGACGGCTTCAAGCTGGTCGACCCCGACGGGCTCCTGGCCGAGGCCGAGTACGACCTCGGGATCCTCATGCGGGAGGACCCCGTCGAGCTCATGGACGGCGACCCCCGCGAGCGGTCCCGGTGGCTGGCGGCGACCACCGGCCTCGACGAGACGGCCATCTGGGAGTGGGGCGTGGTCGAACGGGTCTCCACCGGCCTGGTGTGCGCCGAGATCGACCTCCCCGACGGCCGCCACATGCTCACCGCTGCGGATCGGTTGGCCAGGGAGGGGTGAAACCCCCGGCGACACCAGGTGTCACATGGCGCCGGCGGCCATCCTCGCCCAGCAGCTCGGCCGGACGCTCCCCTCCTGGACGTCGCTGCTCACGACGCTGGGGGCCAGTCGCGGAGCACAGCTCCCGTGAGCTCGTCGATCGCTCGCATCGCGCTCCTCTCGCCGGTGTTCGAGGCGATGAGCACGGCGTCACGCTGCGCTGGCCGCAGCACCGCTCGGGCGTACCAGAGGGTGTTGCTTCCGTCGTGACCGTACGACACCTCGCCATCGCGGTCTGTCCGGAGCCAGCCCGCGACGTAGTGCTCCTCCCCGGCGAAGAGGTCCGCTGCGGTGGCTGCGCTGAGGATCTCGTTGTCGGTGCCGGTGAGGACTTCGAGCATGGCGGTGGCGAACTTCGCCCAGTCCCCGATCGAGCAGTGGACGGTGCCGGCGGGACCCAACGCAGGCGGGTTGTCCGATACCGGCGCGTCGTGCGGGATCGGCGTTCCCTCTGCGGTGTGTCCGAGCGGATCCAGGTCGCCGAGCGGTGCTCCGAAGCCACAGCTCGTCATCTCGAGAGGCGCGAAGAGCCGTTCCTCGATGATGTCGGTCCAGCTCCTTGCGAGGATCTCCTCGACGAGGACGCCCGCAAGCATGTAGTTCAGGTTCGCGTAGGCGTAGCTGTCCGGCTCGCGGCGTGGTGATCGAAGGGCCTCGTAGACCGCCTCTCGCCGGGCGGCGACGGCGTCGGTGGCCTCATGCAGGCCGCGAAGGTCGAGGTCATCAACGAGGCCCGTGCGGTGACCGAGCACGTCGCGGACGGTGATCGCGCCGAGACTCGCATCGACTGCTGCGTTCGCGAGCACGTCGGCGATGCGCGAGTCGAAGGTCAGCTCTCCCGCCTGGACCAGCTGCGCCACCAACACGGCGGTCATCGCCTTGGTGTCCGAGCCGATATGGAAACGCGAGTCCACGCTCACTGGTGTGCCATCGCCGTGTCCACGGGTGCCGGCAATGCCCACGAGGACCCCCTGGTGGAGGGAGACGTACGCGACCGCCATGGCGGGAAGGTCGTGAGCACGGATCGCTCCCGCTGCTGCAGTAGCAAGCTTTGGATCACCAGCAGACGGCACGGCATCAACGGCTGGAGCCTCGGTCCCCTGGTCACCCGAGCAGGCGGCAGCAAGAAGCGCACCCGCCAACCCCAGACAGACCTTCCTCCGCATCCGGTCCCTCCTCTCGTCACCAGGAACGTGCCAGCCAGTCGCGCCGGCTCACCGACCCTCGCCGGCGACCAGCTCGTACCACCAGCCTTCGGGTGGACCATCGTCGACGAGCACGTAGCGGCCTGACCTCTCGTGCAGCTCGAGGGGCGGAGGGAAGGTGACGGCGCGCCAACCGACCGGGCCCCCCTCCAGGCGCAGCAACATGCGATCCCCCGGCTCGGGCACACAGCGATGCTGCCATGCCGCGGCACAGATGACCCGCGGGTGCGCCCGATGGGGCGTGCGACGATGTCGCGGTGAGCGACTACCTCGACGTGAACCTGGCGAACTGGAACAGCCGGGTGCCCCACCACGTGCAGGCCTACGGCCTCGACGACTTCCGCCGCGACCCGGACCACCTTTCCGACGTGGTGAGGTTCGACCTGCCGCGGCTCGGCAGCATCGAGGGCCTCGACGTGGTGCACCTCCAGTGCCACATCGGCACCGACACCCTATCGCTGGCCCGGCTCGGCGCCCGCGTGACCGGCCTCGACTTCTCCACCCCCGCGCTCGAGGCGGCGTCGGCGCTGGCCTCAGACTGCGGTGCGTCGATCGACTACGTGGAGAGCGAACTCTACGGAGCCGTGGAAGCGCTCGGGCGCGCCCGGTTCGACCTGGTGTACACGGGCATCGGCGCGCTCTGCTGGCTCCCCGACATCAGGCGCTGGGCGGCCGTGGTGGACGCGCTGCTCCGACCGGGCGGGCGGCTCTTCATCCGCGAGGGTCACCCCGTGTTGTGGTCGCTGTCCGACCCGCGTGACGACGGCCTGCTGGTCGTCGAGCACCCCTACTTCGAGACCGAGGGCGTGCGCTTCTCCGAGCCCGCCAGCTACGTCGACCACGACGAGCCGCTGGCGTCGCCCGACATCGTGCACTTCAACCACGGACTGGCTCAGGTCATCACCGCGGTGATGGACGCCGGCCTACAGCTGTCGGCGATCGAGGAGCACGACAGCGTGCCGTGGAACCCGCTCGCGGACGCCATGGAGGAGGTAGGGGGGGGCGAGCACCGCCTACGTCATCACCCAGAGCGCCTGCCAGCCACCTACACGTTGCAGGCGACGAAGCCGGACGCTGGAGCAGGTCTGTAGGGAACGGGTGGACCGTCCCCATCACAGCCCCTCGCCGTGGCGGCCCGCGCCACCTGCGAAGCGGGCGGCGCCTTCCACCGTCTCTCCCGACCGGATCGGGACCAGCCCGAGGCGGGTCTCGTTGGCCAGCGCCTCATCGAGCGGCAGGCCCCACTGCTGGTGGACCGAGGTGCGGTCGGCTCGCAGGCAGGTCTGAGGGAAGGCGACGAGCGAGTCGGCCAGGGCCACCGCCTCCTCCAGCGCCTTCCCCGGCGGGCACACCCGGTTTGTCAGACCCCAGGCAGCCGCCTCGTCGGCACCGACGCCGCGCCCGGTGAGGATCATGTCGAGGGCCCGGCTCTGGCCCACGAGCCGGGGCAGGCGGATGGTTCCGCCGTCGACCAGGGGCACCCCCCACCGGCGGCAGTAGACGCCGAAGGTGGCGTCGGAGGCCGCAACCCGCAGGTCGCACCACAGGGCCAGCTCGAGGCCGCCGGCCACGGCGTGGCCCTCCACCGCGGCGATCACCGGCTTGGACAGCAGCATCCGGGTGCACCCCATTGGGCCGGGCGCGGTGACGTCCTCGTCGACCCGGTTGCCCGTCCCCTCGCCGATGGCCTTGAGGTCGGCGCCGGCGCAGAACGTTCCGCCCGCGCCGGTGAGGACGCCCACATCAATGCCGTCATCGGCGTCGAAGGCGGCGAAGGCCTCGTGCAGGCGAGCCGCGGTGGGCCCGTCGACCGCGTTGCGCCGCTCGGGCCGGTCGATGGTGACCACCAGCACCCGCCCGCGCACCTCGGTCTTGACCGTCGACGCGTCGCTCACCGACGTACCTCAGCCTGCCGCGTTCGGTGCCGGCACCCGGTCGCGGACGTAGCGGTCGAGGAAGAGGAGCATCTCCGCCGCGCACTGCCGGCCGAGCTCGGGCACCGCGTCGAAGGAGTGTGGCTGGCCGGCGTAGAGGTGCACCTCGCAGGCGACGCCCGCCTCGGCCAGCGCCTCGTACATGACCAGGGTGGCGTCCACCGGCACCGTGTCGTCGTCGGTGCCGTGGATCAACATGGTGGGCGGGAAGGCAGGGGTGACATGGGTCAGGGGGCTGGCCAGCGCCGCCTCGTCCTCCGATGTCGCCTCGCTGAGAGCGGCGAGGGTGATCCCGCCCCGCCGGCGCTCGCCGTGGGTGAGCAGGGTCGGCGCATAGACCCCGATCGCGGCGGCGACCGTGGTGGGCACGCCGGCGTTGCCGCCGTCGCCTTCGAGCCCGGGGTGGCCCGGGGTGCCGGCGGCGAGGAGGCCGAGGTGAGCTCCCGCCGAGTTGCCCTCCACCACGATGCGCTCTGGATCGATCCCCAGGTCGCCCGCGTTGGCCCTCATCCAGCGGATCGCCGCCTTCACGTCGTGGATCTGTGCCGGCCACGGCGACTCACCCAAGAGGCGGTACTCGGTCGCCACGCAGACGTAGCCGGCGCGGCCGAGCATGATCCCGTAGCCGCGGAGCTGGGTGACGTCGCCGGTGCGCCAGCTGCCGCCGTGGACGAGCAGCACTCCGGGCACGGGACCGTCCTGCCCGGGCGGGCGGTACACGTCGCAGCGCAGGTCGCGCCCGCCGCCGGTGCCGAAGACGACACCCTCCTCGATCGTGACCCGACCCGACTCCCCCATCGACCGCTCCCCCTCGTGACCCCGGCACCGCGGCCGGTCTCCGAGCGACGCTACCCGCCGACCCGGTCACCGGTCACCGGTCACCGCCATCCGAACTGGCACCAGGATCGCGCTGGGTACCGGCGCGGTTCTGGTGCCAGAACGGCGGGGGTGGGGGGGTGTGGGGTGCGGGGTGCGGGCCGACGTACGACCCGCTGACCCGGTCAGTGCTCGTCGACGGTCTTGCGGATGAGCTCGACGCGGGTGCTGGCGTCGTTGGCGTCGTCGCCCTGCTCCTCGAGGAGGGCGGCGCGGTCGGCGTCGGCCTCGCGACGTGCTCGCTCCGTGTCGGAGCGCGCCAGGACCGCCTCGACGCCGTCGGCCATGATCTCCTCCGCGTAGCGGACGAGCGAGTCGACCATCTCGTCCTCGGGCACCACCGCCAGGTTCTGGCCGTGCACGAAGAGGTGGCCCTTCTTGCGGCCGGCGGCGATGCCGAGGTCGGCGTCCCTCGCCTCGCCCGGCCCGTTCACGACGCAGCCCATCACCGCGATCTGGAGCGGGATCTCCCGGTCGCCGAAGGCGGCCTGGGCCTCCTTGGCCACCTGGATGACGTCGATCTCGGCCCGGCCGCACGACGGGCAGGCGATGAGGTCGACCGACTTGCGCTCCCGCAGGCCCATGGCCTCGAGCAGCTGGCGGCCGGCGCGCGCCTCCTCCACCGGGTCGGCGGTGAGCGAGTACCGGATGGTGTCGCCGATGCCCTCAGCCAAGAGGGTGGCGATCCCGGCGGTGGCCTTGACCAGGCCGGCCGGCGGCGGGCCGGCCTCGGTGACCCCGAGGTGCAACGGGTGGTCGGTGACGTCGGCCAGCTGTCGGTAGGCCTCGATCATCAGCGGCACGTTGCTGGCCTTGACCGAGATCTTCACGTCGTCGAAGCCGACCTCCTCGAAGTAGGCGAGCTCGATCTGGGCCGACTCGACCATGGCCTCGGGGGTGACCTTGCCGCCGTGCTTCTCGTAGAGCGCCTTGTCGAGGCTGCCGCCGTTGACCCCGATGCGGATGGGCACCTTCCGGTCGCGGGACTCGGCGGCGATGTCCTTGATCTTGGTCGGGTCGGTGATGTTCCCCGGGTTGAGGCGCAGGCACGCCACCCCGGCCTCGAGGGCGGCGAAGGCCATGCGGTGGTTGTTGTGCACGTCGGCGACGATCGGCACCGGTGAGCGGGGCACGATCTGGGCCAGGCCCTCGGCCGCATCCTGGTTGTTGCAGGTGCAGCGCACGATGTCGGCGCCCGCACCGGCCAGGGCGTAGATCTGGGCGAGGGTGCCCTCGACGTCGGCCGTCTTGGTGATCGTCATCGACTGCACGGAGATCGGCGCGTCGCCGCCGACCGCGACCCCGCCCACCATGATCTGGCGGGTGCGACGCCGCTCGGCCCGTCCGGAGGAGAACTGCACTAGAAGGGAAGGTCGATCGGATCGGAGATGTCGAGGTAGAGCGCGCTGAGGCCGATGAGGATCAGCACCCCCACCACGGCGTAGGTGAGCGGCATGAGCTTGCTCACGTCGGCGTGGTATCGCTCACCCCGCCGGCTCCGGATGCGCTCGTAGGTCGCGATCACCACATGGCCGCCGTCGAAGGGCAGGAGCGGTGCCAGGTTGAACACCCCGATGAAGACGTTGATCAGGAACAAGAAGCTGATCAGGTTGATGATGCCGGCGTCGGCGGCCTGGCCGGCAACGTTGACCGCACCCACCGGGGAGAGCAGCCGGTTCTCGGCCTCGATGGCCCCCGGCGCCGCCGCCGGGGTGTTGCCGGTGAGGGTGTCGACGTAGCCGCCGAGGCCGGCCGGCGAGAAGAACTGGCCGAGGGCCTGCACCGACAGGACCATGGTGTCGCCGGTGGTCCTGACCGCCTCCCAGGCCCCGCTGACGGGACCCTGCCGGGTGGTGGCCCACTCCGGCCCCACACCGAGGAAGCCCACCCGCTCGCCACCGGGGTTGCGGTCGGCCAGCTCAGTGGTGAGCGTCAGGCGCTGGCCGTCACGGGCCACCACGAGCGAGACCTCCTCGCCGGGCTGCTCCCGCAGGTAGGTGGCCATGTCGTCGAAGGTGGCGAACGACCGCCCGTCGACCGACACGATGCGGTCGCCGACCTGCAGGCCCGCCTCCTCGGCGGGGCTCGGCCCGCGCTCGAAGGTGCTGATGGCGCCGATCGTCCACCCCTCGGCGTCGGGGTCGGGCACGCCGAAGATCGAGAAGACACTGAAGATCAAGACGATGGCCATGAGGAAGTGCATGGTCGATCCGGCCACCGCAACAGACATGCGCCGCCAGTAGGGCTGCTGGCGGTAGGTGCGGTGCTCCTCGGAGGCGTCGATCTCCTCCAGGTTGCTCATCCCGATGATCTTCACGTAGGCGCCGGCGGGGATGCCCTTGATGCCATAGCGGGTCTCGCCCCGTGTGAAGGAGAACAGGGTGGGGCCGAAGCCGATGAAGAACTCGGTGACCTTCATGCCTGCCCACCTGGCGGTGAGGTAGTGGCCGAGCTCGTGCATGAAGATGAAGAAGATGAGGGCGCCGATGACCGCGAGGGTCGAGACCGCCACCTGGGTGCCCAGGTAGATCACGGCCGCGGCGATGAGGATGCGCCGAATCCAGCTGGTGGGCGCGACCGCCTCCTCGGCGGAGGGGTGCTCCGGCTCGGGCAGCTCAGGCGTCTCGGATGTGGCGCCCGGTCGGGCGGCTGCGGTCTCGGTCATGCGGCGGGTCTCCTCTCGACGACGGTGCGGGTCAGGGCTCGCACCCGTCGATCCACCTCGACCACGCTCTCGGCGTCGTCGAGCACGGTCCCATCATGGAGGTCGAGTGCCTCCTTCACCACCTCGGGGACGTCGATCCACCGGATCGCGCCCTCGAGGAAGGCCGCCACGGCGACCTCGTTGGCGGCGTTGAGCCAGGCCGGGGCGGAGCCGCCGGCCCGCCCGGCCTCGTAGGCGAGGCCGAGGCAAGGGAAGGCGGTGAGGTCGGGGGGCTCGAAATCGAGCGACCCGAGGGTCGCCCAGTCGACCCTGCCCACCGGCACCGCCGAGCGCTCGGGGAAGGCGAGGGCGTACGCGATGGGGAGGCGCATGTCGGGCATCGAGAGCTGGGCGATGGTGGCGCCGTCGTGGTACTCGACCATCGAGTGCACCACCGACTGGGGGTGGACCACGACGTCGATCCGGTCGTAGGGGGTGCCGAACAGCTCGTGGGCCTCGATCACCTCGAGGCCCTTGTTCATCAGGGTCGACGAGTCGACCGTGATCTTCGGGCCCATGCTCCAGGTGGGGTGGGCAAGGGCGTCGGTCACGGTGACCTCGGCCAGGTCGGCCCGGGTGCGGCCCCGGAAGGGACCGCCGCTGGCGGTGAGGACAAGGCGGGCCACCTCACCGGGCCGACCCGAGCGGAGGCACTGGTGCAGGGCGCAGTGCTCGGAGTCGACAGGGAGGATCTCGGCCCCCGGCGTGGCACGGGCGCGCTGCACCACCGGCCCCCCGGCGATGAGCGACTCCTTGTTGGCCAGCGCCAGCCGCCGCCCGGCCCCGAGCGCTGCCAGCGTGACCCCGAGCCCCGCGAAGCCGACCACCCCGTTGACCACGACCTCACCGAGGTGGGCGACGGACGCCAGGGCGTCCTGCCCGGCCACCACCTCGACCCCCGGGGGGACCAGCGAGCGAAGCTCCCCCGCCCTGCGCTCGTCGGCGATCGCCACGACCTGAGGGACAAGCTCGCGGGCCTGGGCCGCGAGCACCTCCAGGGACGAACCGCCTGCACCGAGCGCCACGACCGAGTACCGCTCGGGCTCCGCTCGCACGACGTCGAGCGTCTGGATCCCGATCGACCCCGTCGACCCCAGCAACGAGATGGCGGTCACGTGACCATCAGAAGATTTCCAGCAACCGAGCCAGGTAGTAGACGGCCGGCAGGCAGAAGAGCAGCGCGTCGAAGCGGTCGAGCAACCCCCCGTGCCCAGGGAGGATGCTCCCCATGTCCTTGATGCCGAGGTCGCGCTTGACCAAGGACTCGCAGAGGTCGCCGAGGGGTGCCATGACCGCCACGACGAGCCCCAGAGCGAGCGCCGACCCCACGTCCCAGGGGTGGAGGCCGATGAAGCCGAGGACGACGATGCTGACGAGCACCGCCGCCACCGCGCCGCCGATGGCCCCCTCGACGGTCTTGTTGGGGCTGATCTCGGGCGCGATCGGGCGCTCACCAAGGCGCTGCCCGGCGACGAGGGCGCCCACGTCGTTGGCCACCACTGCCACCACGGTGCCGGCGAGGAGCCCGCGACCGTTGGGGAAGGCGAGCATCAGCGCGGCGAAGGAGCCGAGCAGGCCGGTGTAGGCCACCCCGAAGAGGCTGACGCCGACGTTCATGGTGGGCTCGATCCGGCTGACGCCGACGAGGTACCAGAGCAGGGTGAACACGAGCGTGAGCCCGAGCACCAACGGGATCGCGGCCTCACCACGCCAGTAGGCGGACGCGACCAGGGCACCACTGGCGACGAGGCCGAGCAGGGTGGCGGGCTGGTACCCACCCCGCTGGAGCGAGGCGAACAGCTCGGCGGCGCAGACCACGACGATGCCGACCACGAGCACCATGGCGGGCCCCGGTCCGAGCGAGAAGAGGATCAGGGCGGCCACGGCCAGCCCCACGCCGGTGATCACGGCGAGGCGGACATCACGCTCCCCCGGCCCACCGTCGCCGGGACCGGCGACCGGCCGGTGAGGCTCGTGACGGCGGCCGGCACGGGCCGGCCCGGCCTCGGGACCCGGTCCGACGGTGGCACCGGCGGCGGCCGCCTGCTCCCAAGGGGCGGGGCGACCGTGGGCGCCACGGATCACCGGCTCCCGGCGGCCCGGGGCGTCGCCGAAGAAGTCGTCGGGGGCGGGACGGTCCGACTCATCGAGGGCACCCACGCGGGACTCGTCGTCGTGGAGCATCGAAGAGCTCTCGTACTCGGCGTCCTCCCAGTCGCTGGTTCGGTCGCGCCAGCGCGGACCGGCATCGGTGAAGCTCGACCACGCTTCGAGGTCCTCGCCCTCCTCGCCCTCGTCGGGCGGCACCAGACGCGGCACCTCGCCGGTGGGCGGGTCGGTCCAGGGTGGCAACGACGGCGTGGACCCGACGACGCGGGGGCGAGCGACATCGCCCTCGTCGGGATCGGCCTGGCCGAGCGGGAAGCGGAGGGCCGGACGGGGGACGTCGTCGGGCGGGGACGACGGCCGGTCGCCATAGCGGGGCGTGCCATCGCCGCGGCGGGGCGCGACGTCGCCGCGCTCGATGGCCTCGGCGGCCTCCTCGTCGCCGATGATGCGCACCCCCTCGGTGGGGTCGGCCTGGTTCTCTTCGTCGGGGCGTTCCCAGGGCGGGCGCTCGTCCATCGGGCCTCCTGCGGGGTGGTTGGGATCTGCGGGACCGGGCACTGACGTTCAGACCTCGAGCAGCTCCTGCTCCTTGGTGTCCACGGCCGCATCGATGCCGGCGACGTGGGTTGCGGTGATCTTGTCGAGCTCCTTCTCCGCCCGCTCGAGGTCATCGGCGGACATGTCACCCTCCTTCTCGAGGGCCTCGAGCTCCTGGCGTCCGGCACGACGGAGGTTGCGCACCGCCACCCGGCCGTCCTCGGCCATGCCCTTGACCACCTTCACCAGGTCCTTGCGGCGCTCGGCGGTCAGCTGCGGGAAGATGAGGCGGACGACGTTGCCGTCGTTGCTCGGCATCAGCCCGAGGTCGGAGTTCTGGATCGCCTTCTCGATGGCGCCCAGCGAGCCCTTGTCGTAGGGCTGGATCACGAGGGTGCGGGCCTCGGGCACGCTGAAGCCGGCCAGCTGCTGGAGGGGAACCTCGGAGCCGTAGTAGTCGACGATCAGCTTCTCGACCAGGGCGGGGCTGGCCCGGCCCGTGCGGATGCTGGCCATCTCGGCGCGAGCGTGCTCGACCGCCTTCGTCATCTTGTCGGCCGCGTCGGCCAGGATGTCGTCGATCACCCGACCAGGGTACCGATCCGCTCCTGCCCCACGAGGACACGGCGGATGTTGCCCTCGTCGAGGAGGTCGAAGACCACGATCGGGAGCTCGTGGTCCATGCAGAAGGTGATGGCCGTCGAGTCCATCACGCGCAACCCCCGGTTGAGCACCTCCATGTAGGAGATCTCGTCGAGCTTGGTCGCCGCGGGGTCGAGCTTGGGGTCCGCGGTGTAGACACCGTCGACGCCGCCATGGGTTCCCTTGAGGACCACCTCGGCGTCGATCTCGGCGGCCCGCAGGGCGGCGGTGGTGTCGGTGGTGAAGTACGGGTTGCCCGTACCGCCCGCGAGGATCACGACCCGGCCCCGCTCGAGGTGGCGGATGGCCCGCCGGCGGATGTAGGGCTCGGCGACCTGGGCCATCTGGATCGCCGTCATGACCCGGGTGGGCTGGTCGAGGCGCTCGAGGGCGTCCTGGAGGGCCAGGCCGTTGATGACCGTGGCCAGCATCCCCATGTAGTCGGCCTGGGCTGGGTCCATGCCCACGCCCGCGCCGTGGAGGCCCCGCCAGATGTTGCCGCCGCCGACCACCACCGCCACGTCGACGTCGAGGGTGCGCCGGACGTCGACGATCTCGGCCGCGACCCGGCTCACCACCTCGCCATCGATGGAGTAGCCGCTGGCGTCGGCGAAGGCCTCACCGGAGAGCTTGAGGACGATGCGGCCCCAGCGCGGTTGGCGCTCGCCCGCGCCGTCGACGGCCATGGGTTCCTACGCCCCGATCTCGATCTGGGCGAATCGGACGACGGTGGCGTCGCCGAGGGCGTCGCCGACCGACCGCTTCTCGTCCTTGACGAAGGCCTGCTCGAGGAGGGCGCCGCCGGGGGTCGACTTGTAGAACCCGCTGAGGCGCCCCTCGATGATCTTGGGCAGAGCGGCCTCGGGCTTGCCCTCGTTGCGGCTGAGGGCCTCGAGCTCGGCGCGCTTGGCCTCGACCTCCTCAGCCGGGAACTCGTCCCGGGTGAGGTAGGCGGGACGGGCGAAGGCGATGTGGACCGCCACGTCGTGGGCCAGCTCCTGAGAGCCTCCGGCCATCTCGACGATGACGGCGTTCTTGCCCCGCTCGCTCTGGACGTGCAGATAGGTGTCGAGGACGTTGCCGTCGGCCGCCTCGACGCGCACCACCCTGCCCACCTCGAGGTTCTCCTTGAGCGTGACCTTGAGGTCGTCGAGTCGGTCCTGGAGCGAGGACACCGCTCCCTCGCCGTCGGCGACCACCGCGACGGCGAGGTCGTCGGCGAGCGCCTTGAAGTCGGGGGACTTGGCCACGAAGTCCGTCTCGGACTTGAGCTCGACGGCAGCGGCGGCATTGCCAGCAGCGGCCAGTGCCACCGCGCCCTCGGTGTTCTCACGGTCGGAGCGCTTGGCCGTCTGGGCCAGGCCCTGCTCACGGAGCCACTTGGCGGCGGCGTCGAAGTCGCCGTCGTTCTCCGTGAGCGCCTTCTTGGCGTCCATCATGCCGGCGCCGGTGCTGTCGCGGAGGCGCTTGACGTCGGTTGCTGAGAATCCTGCCATCGGTCGGGGGGTGCTCCTCGATCAGGTCTTGTCGGTCGTGGGGTCGTCGGTCTGGGGGGAGGCCACCTCGGACTCGGGCACCCCTGCGGACTCCTGGCCGAGAGCCGGTGAGGCTTCGGCGGGGTCGACGGCGCTGGTCTCCTCGGGCGAGCCCTCGGGGACCGGCGAGGCGGCAGCGGCCACGCGGGCCTCGCGCTCGGCGGCCTGCTGGGCGGCGGCCGCGCGTGCGGAGGCCTGCTGGCGGGCGCGCTCGGCCTCTTCCTCGGGGGTGGGCGGCGCGGGCGGCGCCGGCTTGGCGGTGCCCCGACGCTCGGCGATGTAGCGGCCCTCCTTGACGGCGTCGCTGATGATGCGACACATCAGGCTGCCGGAGCGGATGGCGTCGTCGTTGCCGGGGATCACGTAGTCGATGAGGTCCGGGTTGCAGTTGGTGTCGACCACCGCCACGATCGGGATCTTCAGCTTGTTGGCCTCGTTGACCCCGATGTGCTCCTTGTTGGTGTCGATGATGAACACCGCGTCGGGCAGCTTCGACATGTTGCGGATGCCACCGAGGTTGCGCTCGAGCTTCTCGAGCTCGCGGCCCTTCATGAGGGCCTCCTTCTTGGGCATGGCGTCGAAGTCGCCCACGGCCCGCTGGCGCTGGTACTCCGACATCTTGGAGACGCGCCCGGAGATCGTGGAGAAGTTGGTGAGCATGCCGCCGAGCCAGCGCTCGTTGATGTAGGGCATCCCGCACCCGTCGGCGGCGGCGGAGATCTGGTCCTGCGCCTGCTTCTTGGTGCCGATGAAGAGGATCTCGCCACCGTCGGCGACCATGTCGCGGACGAAGGTGTAGGCGGTCTCGATGCGCTGCAGGGTCTGCTGCAGGTCGATGATGTAGATGCCGTTGCGCTCGCCGTAGATGAACCGCTTCATCTTGGGGTTCCAACGGCGGGTCTGGTGCCCGAAGTGGACACCAGCCTCGAGCAGCTGCTTCATGGTGACGACGGGCGCCATGGTGTGCCTCCTCCCACGGTTTGGTGGACCCGGCGCCGCGCGCTCCGAGGGAGCGACCGTGGGTTGAGGCGCCGGGGTTCTCCGGTCAGGACGGCCGCGGACTGCGACCGAACGTGGCCCGGAGTGTAGCGGCGGGCCCGCCGGCGACCCGCACCAGGCCGGCGGCCGCGCCCAGCAGGGCGACGAGGGCGACCCCCACGATGGGCGCGGCCGGCCGCTCGGCGGGCACGCCCGGCACGCTGATGGCCACCACCGCGCCGACCCCGGAGGCGGTGTCGCTCCCCCTCCCACCGCCTGCAGCCTTGGCGGCCGAGGTGGCGGCGGGCGCCTCCCCGGGGACGGGAGGGGCGATGGTCAGCTCGGCGAGGGCCACCCGCCCGCCACCGGCGTCGGCCTCGGCGACGAGGTCGAGGCGCGCCCCCGGCGGCACCGGCCCGGTCAGGGGGATGTCGACCTCCCCGGCCCGCCGGAGGCCCAGGTCGACCAGGACCGCGCGACCCGGATCGAGGATGCGGACCGCCGCCGGCGCCGTGAGCTCGACCCGCACGAGCTCGGCGCTCGGTGCGCTCAGGGCCACGACCGGCGCCCCCTCCTGCCCGTCGGGCGGCACCGCGACGACCCGGCCGGCGCCGTCCGGGCGGACCTCCCAGTCGCCCTCGCCGAGGTGGGCCAGGACGTCACCACCGGCGTCGAGGACCCGGAAGCCCTGCCCGCTCAGGTGCACCGAAGGCCGCTCGTGCGCCATGGCCACCCGGATGGAGGCGGGCAGCTCGGCGGGGTCGACCACCGTCGGGCGGATGCCGCCGTAGTAGGTCGCGAGGATCTCGGCGTGGTCGAGACCCCGCTGGGCCTTGCCGAGCGCGCCGTACTGGCTCATGCCGACGAGGTGGCCGAAGCCCGCCCCGTCGAGCACCACGGTGTCGCCCTCGGTGAAGGCGGTGAAGCGGGTCGAGAGCACCGGCACGGGCAGGCCAGGGGTGCGGGGCAGGCGGGCGTTGAACGTGGTGCGGACCGCCGACGGGGCGACGCCGCGGTCGACGATGGCACCGTCGTCCTGCTGGTAGCGCAGGACGAAGGTGTCGCCGGCGCGGTCGGCCTCGACCAGCCGGCCAGGCCCGGGGAACGCGGTGGCGACCTGGTCGAGGGTGAACGTCGCCCGCCAGCGGGCCCAGGGGCTGACGCGCTCGTCGTCGGGGTCGTCGACGCCCGGCAGGTAGGGGGCGCCGCCGGGGTCCGAGCGGCCACCGTTGGACGAGGCGTACATGGCCCGGATCGGCCCGTTCCGGTGGAGCAGGACCTCTCCCGCCGTCGCAGCCACCGCTGCGTCCCACCCGGGTCGGGCGGTCCCGACCCCCCGGTAGACCTGGCAGGCCTGGGTGGCGCAGAGGTCGGCCCCCACCGCCCGGAACCGGGTGACCCGGCTGCCCCGCATCTGGTTGAGGGCGTAGCTCCGGGCGGCAACGGCCTGCGCCTTCTGGGCCTCGATGGGCCACGAGGACGGGACCTCGGCGATGCCGCGGACGTAGTCCTCGAGACCCACATCGTTGACCACGGCCACCCCGGTGCCGTCCGGGACGAGCTCGACCGCGCCCCGGAACGTGCCCACGTCGGCGACGCGGATCGTGCCGCCGTCGACGACTGGCTCGACGCGGAGGCGCTCGCTGGCCCAGCCGCCGATGGGCCCCTCACCCGACGCGGGGACGACGCCGGTGACCACCCCGGTGACGAGCAGGAGGGCAGTGAGGGAGCACCACGCTGCCCCGCGCCGCCACCTTCGTCGCCCTGCCATGAGGAACACCTTCGCTGCCGCCCGTCCCCGGTCCTCCCCGTGCGGGCTCACCCGCCACCGCCGCACCCCGCTGCGGGGCACGGCGGGTCGAGGTCGTCGTCGCCCGGAGGGAGCATCCCGATCCGAGACGATGGTCGCACCCGGTGGCCGTCGAGCACCAACCCGGCGACCCCGGCGATGGTGCCCACCGCGTCCTGGGCCAGGCTGATGCCGGCGGCGATGGTCAGGTCGGGGCCCACCCGCCGGCACGTGGGCCCGGCTCCGGCGAGGGCCAACGCCACCTCCCGATGCGCCTCTGGCGAGGAGGGCAATGCCCCGTGGGCCCTGACGCCGTCGAGGGCGACGACGACGTTGGTCGCACCCTCGAGGGCACTGTGGAGGGCGGGGACGACGAGGTCGCCCCGGGCCGCGATCGACGTGACCGCCGTCCCCGGCGGCAGCCGGCGCTCGGCGAGGCCTCGCACCAGGCCGGACGTCTCCGCCAGCTGGCGAGCGGCGTCGCTGTCGAGGGCGAGCTCCCCGCCGGTGGCCCGAGACGCCACCGCGGCCGCCAGCTCGCCGGCCCGGGTGGTGAGCAGCAGGGCCCCGGCCGTGGCCAGGTCGGTGCCGTGGTGTGGGGTGCCGAGGGTGACGAGGTGGCCGACCTCGGGCAGTCGTGGGTCGAGGCCGTCGCCGTCGCGCCCGAGGGCGACGCGGGCCACCACCCCGCCCTGGGAGTGGGCGAACACGTCGACGGGCACGCCGGGGTGGGCCGCCCGGATGGAGGCCAGCAGCTCGCGAAGGTGCTGGGCCGAGGTGCGGATGTCGACGGTGGAGTCCGCCGGCTCATACCCGGTGACCGGGACACCGAGGAGGTTGCCCACACCCGGGACGCGCCCACCCCGGTACGACAGCTGGGCCACGTCCGCAGCGGCGTAGCCGAGCGCCTCGGTGTCGAGGCCGAGGATGCTGGCATCCCCGCCGCGGGAGCCAAAGCCGGCGACGAGGACGGCGATGCGCCGCCCGGGCGGACGCGGTGGCAGCGGGGAGGACGAGGGCGTGCAACCGTCCTGGCCGTCGCTGAAGAGGCGGGCCCGGTCGCGCAGGTCGCCCAGGTGTCCGGCCAGGCCCACCCACTGCGCCACGTAGTGGGGCACGACGGCGCTGTCGGCTGCCCACGCCACCGCTGAGGCCACCCGGGCCAGCCCGGTGGCGGCGATCCCCGCCAGCCAGTGGCGCTCCGTGGCCTCCGGCTGTGGCGACCGCAGGGCGACCGGCACGAGGTGGACGGCCACCTCCCCGCCACCGAGCAGCAGCCCGGGGTCGACGTAGCGCTCACCGGCACGGGCGCCGAAGTGCAGGCGCTCGGATGCGGTGCCCACGACCTGACCCCGCCCGACCGCGTCGCCCCGCCGGACGCTCACCGACGCCAGGAACGAGTACGAGGTGCGCAACCCGTCCTCGTGGAGGACCGTGACGTGGAGGCTGCCGCCGACCGAGCCGGCGAAGGTCACCTCGCCCGCCGCCGAGGCGCGGACCCCCTCCCCTGGCTCGGTCCGGTAGTCGATCCCGCGGTTGCCCGCGCCGTAGGGCGTGGGGGGCGGCCGCCACAGGTCGACGACCGGGCCGTCGACCGGTGGGCTGTGGGCGCCGGCAGGCTCCGCACCGGCAGGGACCGCCGGCGCGGCGAGGACGGTGAAGACGAGCAGCGCGGCCAGCGCGGCGCGAAGGCACGGACGGAGGGTGGTGCCCACGGGAGCTCCCCGGGAGGTGGTGCGTCGCTCGGGGAAGCGACCGGCGGTGGGCGCCGGGGTGGTGCGAGGTGGAACCTACCGCCGGGACAGCGGCAAGGGAAGGGTCAGCTTGCGGGCTCGCGCTCGGTGGCGGCGATCTTGGAGCGGAGGTGGATCACCGACTTGGTGTGGATCTGGCACACTCGGCTCTCGGTGACGCCGAGGACCTCGCCGATCTCGGCCAGGGTGAGGCCCTCGTAGTAGTAGAGGGTGAGCACGACCTTCTCGCGCTCGGGCATGCTGTTGATGGCCTCGGCGAGGATGTGGCGCATCTCCTCGACCTCGTAGGCCGCCACGGGACCCTGACCCTTGTCGGCCACGGTGTCGCCGAGGGTCAGCGACTCGCCACGGTCGCCGCCGACCGAGAGCATCTCGTCGAGGGCGACCAGGCCGATGAAGGAGATCTGGCTCAAGGTGGTCTGGAGCTGGGTCTCGGTCATGTCGAGCTCCAGGGCCAGCTCGGCATCGGTCGGGCTGCGGTGCTCCAGGGCCTCGAGCTTGGCGTAGGCCTTCTCGAGGGCGCGGGCCTTGGCCCGCACCGACCGGGGGACCCAGTCGATCGAGCGCAGCTCATCGAGGATGGCGCCCTTGATCCGGGAGATCGCGTAGGTCTCGAACTTGAAGCCCCGCTCGAGGTCGAACTTGTCGATGGCATCGATGAGCCCGAAGATCCCGTAGCTCACGAGGTCTGCCTGCTCCACGTTCTGCGGCAGGCCCACGGCGACGCGGCCGGCGACGTACTTCACCAGCGGCGAGTAGTGCACGATCAGCTGGTCTCGGAGCGCCATGGTGCCGTCGGCCTTGTAGGCGGCCCACATCCGGTCGATCTCGGCTGGGTCGTCGATCTCCAATGGTCAGTCCCTGCTTGCCGGTCGAGCGCGTGGATGTGCCGCCTCGTAGACGGAACGCAGCCGCTCCTTGCTGACGTGAGTGTAGTGCTGGGTCGTCGACAGGTCGGCGTGACCCAGCAGCTCCAGCACGGCGCGCAGGTCGGCGCCCCCGTCGAGGAGGTGGGTGGCGAAGGTGTGGCGGAGGGCGTGGGGGTGGGTGGGCGAGGAGGCCCGGCGGTCGAGGATGCGCCGGACGTCGCGGGTGCCGAGGCGGCGGCCGCGGCGGTTGAGGAACAGGGCGTCGTCGGGCGTCTCGCCGCTGGCGAGCTGGGCACGACCCCGGGCGAACCACCCGGCCACCGCGTCGGCGGCCGGGGCGCTCACCGGCACCCGGCGCTGCTTGGAGCCCTTGCCCCAGACGGTGACGGTGCGGCCGTCGGCGGCGACGTCCTCGGGGCGCAGTGCGCAGAGCTCTGCCACCCGCAGGCCACTGCCGTAGAGCAGCTCGAGCACGGCGTCGTCGCGGAGGCGCACCGCCGGGTCGTCGTCGTCGATGGCGGCCGGCGGGTCGTCGAGCAGGGTGGTGAGCTCGTCGGCCTTCAGCACCCGCGGGAGCCGGCCGGTGCCCGACGGCGCCGAGAGCCCGGCCGACGGATCGGCACCCAACCGGCCGGTTCGGGTGAGCCACCCGAAGTACCGCCGGACGGAAGATGCCTTGCGGGCGATGGTGCGCCGGGCGTACCGGCGGGTCGCCAGGTGAGCGAGGTACCGGCGAAGGAGGCGCCGGTCGACCGCGTCGGGGCTGCTCACGCCGGACCTGCCCGCCCACTCGACGAACGCCGCGACGTCGCGCCGGTAGGCGTCGACGGTGCTCGGGGAGACCGAGGTGAGCGAGGTGGTGAAGCCATCGAGCTCCCAGGGCACACCTGCACGCTACCGGCGTCGGCGTGGCCCGGTGGGGCACGCCACCGGGCCGGGCCGGCCGGGGGACGCGCCGTCACCCCGGCTGCGAGCGCTCGTACCAGGCGCCGTGGCGGACGACCCAGCCCGACGACTCGAGGGCGGCAAGGTGCACGGCCAGCGGGCCGAGTGGGACGTCGAGGCGGCCGGCGAGCTGCTCCATGGTCGCCGGGTCGCCTCCGAGGGCATCGAGGACAGCGCCGGCGTCTCCCCCCGGCGGGTCGGGTCGGTCGCGGACCGGTGCACGGGAGGCCATGCCCAACGCGACGAGGACGTCGGCGGCGTCGCGCGCCGGGGTCGCCCCCGACGAGAGGAGGCCGTTGGTGCCCACGGAGGCCGGGGACCGCACCGACCCGGGCACGGCCATCACCGCGCGATCACGGGCCAGTGCGGCCTCGACGGTGTGCATCGAACCGCCCCTGGCCGGGCTCTCCACCACGACCACCACGTCGGCCAGGCCGGCGATGATCCGGTTCCGTGCGGGGAACCGCCACGGCTCGACCGTCGTGCCGAGCGGGTACTCGGAGAGGACGGCCCCGGCGGCGGCGACCTCGGCCCAGAGGCTGGCGTGGCGACGGGGGTAGGCGATGTCGAGGCCCGTCGCCACCACCGCCACCGGCGGCGCCCCACCGGCCTCGAGGGCGCCGACGTGGGCGGCGCCGTCGATCCCGAGCGCCAGGCCCGAGACCACGCACACTCCCGCGGCGGCCAGGTCGGCCCCGAGCTCGCGGGCGACCTGCCGGCCGGTGTGGGTGCAGCGACGGGTGCCGACCACCGCCACCCGGGGGCGGTCGAGCACGCCCGGGTCGCCCTGGTGGAACAGCAGCGCGGGCGGCTCCGGGTCGTCGGCGAGGGCGGCGGGGAACCCCAGGTCGCCCGGCCCGCTGACGCCCACACCGGCGTCGAGGTGTCGCCGCCAGAGGACGTCGAGGTCGACACATGCCGCCTCCAGTCGCCACCGCACGAGCACGTCGGCACCCACGCGCGCCCCGCCGAGGGCCAACACCGAGGCCTCCACCGAGCCGCTCGCGACCCGTCGCCACGCCTCGGGCGGGTCCCAGGCCATCAGCAGCACCGCCAGGCGGCGGGGGCCCATCCCCGGCAGCCCGGCCAGGGCGGCGAGCGCCGCCGCGGCCGGAACCGTGCCCGAGCCCGTCATCAGACCACCCCCAGCAGCTCGGGCTCGGCCCGAAGCTGGAGAGCCATGCAGACGTCCTCCTCGCCGAGGGGAGCGCCACGGCCGCCCAGGTCGGCCAGGGTGAGGGCCACCCGCCGCACCCGGTGGAGCCCCCGAGCCGAGAGGCGACCCATGCGGAGCTGGTCCTCGAGGATCACCGATGCCCCACCGCTCAGCGGCGCCTCTCGATCGAGCTGGTCGGGCTCGAGCCGGGCGTTGCACCCCACTCCCCGCTCCGCCGCCCGGGCCCGGGCGCCGGCCACCCGCTCGGCCACCACCACCGAGGCCTCTCCCGGCGGGCCGGCCAGGAGGTCGCCGGCCGCCGGGCGCACGATGTCGACCCGCAGGTCGAACCGGTCGAGGAGCGGCCCCGAGAGCCGGCGGGAGTATCGAGCCCTGGCGGCGTCGCTGCACCGGCAGGCGCCGGGTGGGCCACCGAGGCCGCACGGGCAGGGGTTCATGGCCCCGATGAGCAAGAAGCGGGCCGGGTAGGTGACCGACGCCCGGGCCCGGGCGACCCGCACGACGCCCTCCTCGAGCGGTTGGCGGAGCGCGTCGAGCACGGCGGTCGGGAACTCGCCCAGCTCATCGAGGAAGAGCACGCCACCGCTCGCCAGAGAGATCTCCCCGGGGTGCATGGCTGCCGTCCCGCCACCGATGAGCGACACCGCCGACGCTCCGTGATGTGGGGCCCGCAGCGGGGGTCGCCGGACCAACCCGGAGGCGGGGAGCCGGAGCCCGCTGGCGGAGTGGACCCGGGTGGCCTCGAGGGCGGCGTCGTCGTCGAGGTCGGGCAGCAGCGCCGGGAGGCGCCGGGCGAGCATCGTCTTGCCGGCGCCGGGTGGGCCCACCATGAGCAGGTGGTGCCCACCGGCGGCGGCGACCTCGAGCGCCAGGCGTGCTGTGCCGTGGCCCCGGACGTCGGCCAGGTCGGGCTCGGGACCGTCGAAGAGCTCGGTGACCGGGGCCGGCGCGTCGGGCCAGGGCTCGTCACCTCGCAGGGCGTCGACCAGCCCGCGCAGGTGCTCGACGGGCCTGACCTTGTGCCGGCCGAGGAGCGAGGCCTCGGCCGTGCCGGCCATCGGCACCACCACGACCGGGGCCTCGATGGCGTCGACCAGGGGAAGCATCCCCGGGACGGGACGGACGGACCCGTCGAGACCGAGCTCGCCGAGGAAGGCCGCACCCGCCACTGCCTCGGCGGGGACCTCACCCGCGGCCACCAGCAGGCCGACCGCGATGGCCAGGTCGAGACCGGCGCCGTTCTTGCGGAGCCCACTCGGCGCCAGGTTGACCGTGAGGCGCTTGAGCGGCCAGGGCAGGTCGCTCGACGTGCAGGCCGCCCGGACGCGGTCGCGCGACTCACGGCAGGCGGCGTCGGGCAGGCCGACCACGGTGAAGGTGGGCAGGCCGCCGGCCACGTGGACCTCGACCGAGACGGGCCGGCCCTCGACCCCGATGAGGGTGGCGGCGGGGATGGTTGCGAGCACGGGGCACGCTCCTCTCACGACGACGGTGGAGGAGGGCCGGACGCCGGCCGCTCGAGCGCTGGGGATCACCCTAGGGAGGGGGTGTGACGGTGACGCTGCCGGCGGCGTCGGTCACGCACCGCCCAGACGTGGGGCAACATGGCAGGCCTATGAGGATCGCCATCGGCTCCGACCATGCCGGCTTCCTGCTCAAGGCGGTGGTCGCCGAGCACCTCGCCGCCCGCGGCCACGAGGTCGACGACCTCGGCACCGACAGCGACGCACCCGTCGACTACCCCCCGTTCTGCGCGGGGGTGGGCCGGGCGGTGGTACGAGGCGACGCCGACCTCGGCATCGTCCTCGGGGGCAGCGGCCAGGGCGAGGCCATCGCCGCCAACAAGGTCCGCGGCGTGCGGGCCGCGCTGTGCCACGACGAGCTCACGGCGCGCCTCGCCCGCCAGCACAACGACGCCAACGTGCTCTCGCTCGGCGGGCGGCTGCTCGGCACCACGCTCGCCCTGGTGATCGTCGACGCCTTCCTGGCCGCCTCCTTCGAGGGCGACCGCCACGTGGCCCGCCTCGACCAGATCGCCACCATCGAGCAGGAGGAGGCGGGGCAGGGGACCTGACCCCGCCGACCGACCATGGGCTTCAACCCGTTCCGGCCGCAGCGCCGCTCACCGGCCGACTACGCCTTCGTGGCGGCCGGCCTGCTGGTCGCCCTCGCCCTCCTCGCCTGGGCCGCCGGTGCCATCTGACCCTTGGCCCGCCTGCGGCCTCAGAAGGCGCCCTCCACCACCTCGATCTCTCCGGCGAGCACGGCGGCCACGTCGAAGCGGACCTCTGCGGCCCGCACCGACGCGCCCTCCAACCACTGCGCCGCCAGTCGCCGGATGCGCCGCTGCTTCTGCTCGGTGACCGCCTCCAGCGGGGAGCCGAAGGCCAGCGACGACCGCGCCTTCACCTCGCACACCACGTAGAGCCGCCCCCGGCGAACGATCAGGTCGAGCTCGCCCTCGCGGCACCGCCAGTTCCGGGCCACCGCCTCATAGCCCCGGGCGGCGTACCAGGCCGCCGCCAGGTCCTCCCCTGCCGCGCCGAGGACCAGGCGCTGCTTGGTCACGGCTCAGATCATCTCCTTCTTCGGGAGCTCCTCGACGTTGACGTCCTTGAACGTCACGATCCTCACCCCCGAGACGAAGCGGGTCTGGCGGTACATGTCCCACACCCAGGCGTCGTGGAGGTGCAGCTCGACCCAGCTGCGGCCCCCCTCGTCGTGGATGACCTGCTCGACCTCGTTTGCCAGGTAGAAGCGCCGTTCGGTCTCCACCACGTAGGAGAACATCGGGCAGACGTCTTTGTACTCCTTGTAGAGCTGGAGCTCGATCTCGGCCTCGTACCGCTCGACGTCCTCCGTGCTCATCGGCAGGGGGCCTGGATCTTCACGGGTCGCCGCACCCGCCCACGATCCTCGATCGGAGCCCGCAGCACAAGCCCCCTCCCCCGGCCGATCAGAGGAACGCCACCCTCAGGGGCGGCCACACCCGCCACACCGCCCGACCGACGATGGTGTCGGTGTCGACGGGGCCGAAGCTGCGGCTGTCGCTCGAGCCCGTCCGGTTGTCGCCCATCACCCAGACGGTGCCGTCGGGCAGGGTGACGGGGTCGAAGTCAGAGGTCCGGGTGCCCTCCGGCAGGTACGGCTCCACCAGACGGAAGCCATCGATCCACACCGAGCCCTCTCGGCCCTCCACCTGCTCCCCTGGCAAGGCGATGACCCGCTTGATGAAGTCCGACGTCGACGGCTGGCGCAGGCCGACGGCCTCGAGCGTGACGCGCAGCCCGCGGACGACGACGTTGGTGTCGGCATCGGGCTCCGGACAGCGGGAGCGGGGTGGGCAGTCGAAGACCACCACGTCGCCGCGACGTGGGTCGTGGAGGCGGTACGACAGCTTGGAGACCACGACGCGGTCACCCACCTCGAGCTGGGGCGTCATCGACGCCGAGGGGATGAAGAACGCCTGGCCGAAGAAGGCGCGGAGCACCACCGCGATGACGACGGCCACCCCGAGGAGGACCGCCGTCTCGACGGCGAGCTGGCGGTGGCGGCTCCGGGAGCCGGAGCGAGCCCCGTCGGGGCCCGTCGCCTCGGGCTCACCGACGCCGGTGGCCGCTGGCGAGCCCTCGCTCAACGAGCGGCCCGCTTCTCCTTGATCTTGGCGGACTTCCCGACCCGGTCGCGGAGGTAGTAGAGCTTGGCCCGGCGGACGTCGCCCTCGATGATCCGCTCGATCTGCTGGAGCACCGGGGAGTGGACCGGGAAGGTCCGCTCGACGCCGACGCCGAAGCTCAGCTTGCGGACGGTGAAGGTCTCGCGCACGCCGTCGCCCTGGCGACGGATGACCACGCCCTGGAAGACCTGGACGCGCTCCCGGGTGCCCTCGACCACGCGCACGTGGACCTTGACGGTGTCGCCCGGGCCGAAGGCAGGGATGTCGTCACGCAGGCTGCTGCGGTCGACGAGGTCGGTGGGGTTCATGGCGCGTTGTGCTCCTGCCGCGATCGTGCCGGGGCGGTGCCCCGGGGAACCGGGACATGCTACGGCACCGGCCCCAGGTCCTCCAAGGCGGACCGCTCGTCGTCGCTGAGGCCACCACGGGCCTCGATCAGGTCGGGTCGGTGCTCGAGGGTGCGCCGCAGCGCCATGGCCCGACGCCACCGCGCCACCCGGGCGTGGTCACCCGACCGGAGCACCTCGGGCACCGCCCAACCCCGGAACTCGGCGGGGCGGGTGTACTGCGGGTGCTCGAGGAGCCCGTCCATGAAGCTCTCCTCGCCGGCGGACGCCTCGTTGCCCATCACCCCCGGGACCAGGCGGCCCACGGCCTCGATCACCACCATGGCCGCGACCTCACCGCCGGCGAGGACGTAGTCGCCGATGGAGAGCTCGTCGTCGACGAGGTGGTCGCGAACCCTGGCGTCGACGCCCTCGTAGCGGCCGCAGATCATCGAGAAGCCCTCGCCGCCGGCCAGCTCGCGAGCCAGGGCATGATCGAGGCGACGGCCGCCGGGCCCGAGGAGGAACAGCGGCCGGGGCGGGGAAGCCGCCTCCACCGCGGCGAACACCGGCTCGGGCATCAGGACCATGCCGGCGCCCCCGCCAAAGGGGGCGTCGTCGACCGAGCGGTGCACGTCGGTGGTGCTGTCCCGCAGGTCGTGGGCCCGCACGTCGAGGATGCCTCGCTCGGCGGCACGGCCCAGCAGGCTCCGACCGGCGAAGTCGGCGACCATCTCCGGGAAGATGGTGAACACGTCGATGCGCACGATCAGGCCTCGAAGAGCCCGTCGGGCGGGTCGACCACCAGCGTGGGCGGCTCGCCGTCCCGCCGCTCGACGAGGAACGTCAGCGGCACCAGGGCACCGGAGTCGAGCACGAGGAGGTCGCTCGCCGGGTTGACCTCGAGGGCCACCACCGCGCCGCGATCGGTGCCGTCGACATCGACGACGAGGGACCCGACCACGTCGTGGACCCACAGCACGTCGGGGTCGTCGAGGGGCTCAGCGTGGAGCACGGTGCCCCGCAGCCCTTCGGCCGCGTTGCGGTCGGGCACCCCGGCAAAGGCCACGATGTGGTGGCCCTGGTGGGGGCGCGAGCTGACGACGGTGAACGCGGTGCCGTCGGGCCCCGTGAGGACCGCCCCGGGGGCGACACGCTCCAGGCGGTCGGTGGTGAGGGAGACCACCACCTCGCCCCGGATGCCGTGGGCCCGGGCGATGCGGCCCACCTCGAGCAGGGGGCTTCCTCCCTGCCGGGCGTCAGTCGACGAAGTCGACGTCGACCTCCACGCCGTCCTGCACGGCGGCAGCACGGACCAGGGTGCGGATGGCGTTGGCGTTGCGGCCGCGACGGCCGATCACCCGGCCCATGTCGCCAGGGGCCACGCTCACGCTCATGCTCACGCCGCGGCGCCCGTCGGCCACGTCGACCTCGACGGCGTCGGGCTCGTCGACCAGAGCGCGCACGAGGTACTCGAGGACGTCGGTGGCGGTGGCGCCGGCGACGTCGTCGTAGCCGTCGTCACTCACGAGGAGGCCTCGGCGGGGGTGGCGGGGGTGGTGCCCTTGAACTGGTCCCAGGCGCCGGACTGCTGGAGCAGCTTCTGGACGCGCTCGGTGGGCTGGGCGCCCTTGCGCAGCCAGTCGACGGCCTTGTCGTTGTCGACCTTGATGACCGACGGCTCCTGGCGGGGCTCGTAGGTCCCGAGGATCTCGATGAACCGGCCGTTGCGCGGCGAGCGGCCGTCGGCCGCCACCAGGCGATAGGTCGGCTGCTTCTTCTTGCCCATCCGCATGAGGCGGAGCTTGACGGCCACGGTGATCTCTCCCTTGGTGCCACCCGGTCGGGCGGCTGGTTCGGCTTGTTGCTACTTGAGCTTCAGGTCCTCGAGGCCTTCGATTCCCTGGAGCTCCTTCATCTGCTGGAGCGCCTTCAGGTCGGGCAGCCCCGGCATGCCGCGACCCTTGCCCTTCTTCTTGCCGCCCTTCGGGGATCCCCCGAAGCGCTTCATCATCTTGGAGACGTCCTTGAACTGCTTGAGCAGCAGGTTGACCTCGCTGGTGGAGGTGCCGCTGCCGTTGGCGATGCGCAACCGGCGGGAACCGTTGACGAGGTCGGGGTTGACCCGCTCCTCGGTGGTCATCGACCGGATGATCGCTTCGACCCGTCCGAGCTCCGCCTCGCCGATGTCGGCGTTCTTGAGCTCCTTGGGGACGCCCGGGAGCATACCGATGATGTTGTTCAGCGGCCCCATCTTGCGGACCTGCTGCATCTGCTCGAGGAAGTCGTCGAGGGTGAAGCGACCCTCGAGGAGGGCGGACTCCGCCTTGGCGGCGACCTCCTTGTCGTACTCCTGCTCGGTGCGCTCGATGAGGGTGAGCACGTCGCCCATGCCGAGGATGCGGCTGGCCATCCGGTCGGGGTGGAACTGCTCGAAGTCGTTGACCTTCTCGCCGGTCGAGGCGAAGGCGATCGGCCGGCCGATGACCTCCTTGACCGACAGGGCCGCCCCGCCACGAGCGTCACCGTCGAGCTTGGAGAGGATCACACCGTCGATCGCGAGGGTCTGGTGGAAGGCCTCGGCGACGGACACGGCGTCCTGGCCAGTCATGGCGTCGACCACCAGGAACGTGTAGTGCGGCTCGACCGCGCCCGAGATCTGACGGACCTCCTCCATCATCTCGGCGTCGATGGAGAGGCGGCCGGCCGTGTCGACGATGAGCACGTCGCGGCCCTTGTCGCGGGCCTCGGCCAGGCCGGCCCGGGCCACCGACACGGGGTCGGAGGGCTCGGAGAAGACGGGAACGCCCACCTCGCCGCCAAGGGTGCGCAGCTGCTCGACGGCGGCCGGGCGCTGGAGGTCGGCCCCCACGAGCAGCGGGTTGCGACCCTGCTGCTTGAACCAGCGGGCCAGCTTGGCGGTGGCGGTGGTCTTGCCCGAGCCCTGCAGGCCGGCCATGAGCACCACGGTGGGCGGCTGCGATGCGAAGCTGACCTTGAGCGTCTCGCCGCCGAGGGTGGTGATCAGCTCCTCGTGGACGATCTTGATGACCTGCTGAGCCGGGCTGAGGCTCTTGCTCAGGTCGGCGCCGACGCAGCGCTCCTTGATCCGGCCCACCATGGCCTTGACCACGAGGAAGTTGACGTCGGCCTCGAGGAGGGCGAGGCGGATCTCGCGGAGGACCTCGTCGATCTCGGCCTCGCCTAGGCGGCCGTGGCCGCGCAGGCGCGAGAAGATCCCCTCGAAGCGGTCGGAGAGTGCGTCGAACATGCGGCCGCCAAGGCTACCGGCCGTGCCCGGCCCCGGCGAAGCGGGGCCGGGTCCGGTCAGCCGGCGTCGGCGTCAGGCTCGACCAGCTCCGGTTGGGGCTCGGCGGGCTCGACGCTTTGGGGCTCGCCCGGGCTCCCCGGCTCGCTCTGGCCCGGCCGGCCGGAGACGCCCCCGCCGTCGTCGTCACAGACGACGGCGTCGCCGCCGATCAGCTCGCAGCCCTCGGGCAGCTCGGGGACGGGCGGCTGGGCGATGTGCTCGTCGCCGAGAGCCAGGACCCACAGCTCGTTGACCACGCCCTCCTCCCCGCCATCGGTCGCCAGGAGGTAGGTGGGGACCAACCACGCCTCGTCGACGTCGTAGGCGTGGACCAGCTGCAGGCCCACCCGGGCGCCGGTGATGGTGACCACGACCGGCTCCGGCTCAGGGCAGTCGACGCAGTGGATGGCGGGCTCGGGCCGGGCCATGAGGTCGCCGCCCTGTCCCTCCCGGAGGCGCTCGATTGCCGCCGTGGTGCCGATGAGGGGGTAGGAGTCGCCCTCGACGGGGTCGGCCAGCCAGCCGTTGGCGTGCTCCACGGCACCGTCGACGCCCACGGTCACGCCCCAGTCCATCCCGACGGTGGGGAGACCACCGACCTCGGGCCGGGCGCTCACCAGCCAGCTGGAGAAGAGGTCCTCGGTACGCAGGTCGGCAGGTTCGAGATCGAGGCCTGCGCCAGTCATCACCTCGCGGCCGACGGCCTCGGCCTCGGCGCGGCTCGGCAGGCCGTCTGGACGCTCGGGTTCGGGAAGGGGCTCGACACGCGTCTCACGCACCGCGCTCCCGTCGTCTGGACAGGCTTGGATGCAGGCGGTGCCCGGCGGACACTCGGGCATTGGGCAGTCGACCACCTCGCCATGCGCCGGCTCGTCGCGCGCGCCCCCGTCGTCAGGGTCGACCATGGGCAGGCTCGACACGGGGGTGTCGGGCTCCAGCGTCCCGGCGTGCTGCCCGTACCACCAGGGCAGACCGGGCTGGCGCGAGACCTCGAGGGCGGCGTCGCCGTCGACGACGCGCCACCCGTGCTCTGCCACCTCGACGTCGCCGTCGAGGCCCAGCGCCCGGGCCAGTGACGCGATCCCGGCCTCGTCGGCCTCGCGGCCGACCGACCAGGCCCGCTCCTCACCGTCGAGCTCGGGCAGCTCGCCCACGACCCGGTACTCCGTCGGTGCCATCAGCGCCATGTCGGACATCGCCGCGCGCTCGCCCTCCGGGGCCGCGCCGGCGGCGCCGATCGGGAGCGGACGGGGACCGTCGCCTCCCGATCCCACCACCGCGAGGGCGATCAGCCCCACCACCACCACGAGTGCCGCCGCCCCGGCCAGTACCCGCTGCCTCATGTGCCGTCCTCCTACGATCGGCGGTCGCGACACGGCCGCTCGATCCCTACGACGCTGGCACCGACGCGTCGGTTCCCGACTTCGAGGAACGACGACCGAGGCCGGTCGACGCCCGCCCCGCGGTGGTCACGAGAACAGCGCCTCCACGAAGTCGTCGGGGTCGAACGCCACCAGATCGTCGATCGTCTCGCCGAGGCCCACGAGCTTGACCGGCAGGCCCAGGTCGTCCTGGATGGCGAGGACGATCCCTCCCTTGGCCGACCCGTCGAGCTTGGTCAGGACCACCCCCGTCACCTCGACCGCCTCGGTGAACTGCTGGGCCTGCGCGAGCCCGTTCTGACCGGTGGTGGCATCGAGCACGAGCAGCACCTCGGTGACCTTCCCGGGCGGCTTGTCGGCCACCCGGCGTACCTTGCGCAGCTCCTCCATGAGGTTGACCTTGGTGTGGAGCCGCCCGGCGGTGTCGGCCAGCACGAGCTCGGCGTTGCGGGCTGCCGCTCGCTGCACGGCGTCGAAGATGACCGAGCTTGGGTCGCCACCCTCGGCTCCCCGGACGAAGTCGGCGTCGCTGCGCTCGGCCCACATGCCGAGCTGCTCGGCGGCGGCCGCCCGGAAGGTGTCCCCCGCCGCCATCACGACCCTGCGACCCTCGGCCGCCTGCTGCTTGCCCAGCTTGCCGATCGTGGTCGTCTTGCCGACCCCGTTGACGCCGACGAACAGCCACACGTTGGTGGCGCCCTCTTCGAGGCGCATCGAGCGGTCGGCGACCTGGAGGCGGACCTTCAGGTCGCCCTTGAGCTGGGTGAGGAGAGCCTCGGGCTCGGTGATGCCCTTGGCCGCCACCTCCTTGCGCAGGTCGTCGAGGACGGCGGTGGTGGTCGCCACGCCCACGTCGGCGCGGATCAGGGCCTCCTCGAGCTCATCCCACGTCTCGTCGTCGATCCCCGACCGGGAGAGCACCGAGTCCAGGTAGCCGGCGAGGAGGCCACGGGCCTTGCCGAGACGGTCACGGAAGGTCGGACGGACGACCTCGAGCTTCTCCTCGACGACCGCACCGGCCAGCGCGCCCTCGATCTCCTCGACCGTACGGGCATCGGGGACCTCGACAGCGGGGCTGTCCTCCGACGGGGGCGCCTCGAGGACGCTCCCCCGTTCGGGCCGACGGCGGGCGGCGACGCTGGCCACCACCCCACCGACGACGAGGACGGCGACGAGCAGGATGAGGATCTCCATGGCCGACGCAGCCTACCCAGGGGCGCCGGTCGCCCTTCCCGGCCGGGCGCCGGGGCGGCGTGGACTCGGCCGGGGCCGGCTCAGCTCGCGGCGCTGACCCGCTCGCTCACGCACCTGGAGGATCCGCCGGACTGCATGGTCACCCCGTACAGGGTGTCGGCGACCTCCATCGTGCGCTTCTGGTGGCTCACGATCAGCAGCTGCGCCTCCCGGCGGAACTCGGCGACGAGGTCGAGGAAGCGGCGGAGGTTGACGTCGTCGAGGGCAGCCTCGACCTCGTCCATCAGGTAGAACGGCGACGGCCGGCTCCGGAAGACGGCGAAGAGGTAGGCCAGTGCCGTGAGCGAGCGCTCGCCGCCGGAGAGCAGCGAGAGCTTGCGCACGTTCTTGCCCGACGGCCGGGCCTCGACCTCGATGCCCGTCTCCAGCGGGTTGTCGGGGTCGGTCAGCGTGAGCCGGCCCTGGCCACCTGGGAACAGGGTCTCGAACAGGACGGTGAAGTTCTGGCTCACGTCGGCGAAGGCGGCGACGAAGACGTTGACGATCTCGCTGTCGATGGCCCGGATCACCTTCGCCAGGTCTCGACGGGTCGACTTCACGTCCTCGAGCTGGCCCTCGAGGAACGTGTGGCGCTCCTGCAGGGCGGTGTGCTCCTCGAGGGCGAGCGGGTTGATCGGGCCCATGAGGCGCAGCTCGCGCTCGAGCTCGCGCAGCCGAGCGGGGGCGGTGGTCCCCTCGGGCAGCGGCGGGCACTCCGACGCCATGGCGACATCGGGTTCGATCTCGAGGTCGCGACGCAGCGTCTCGGTGGCCGCCTCGACCCGAAGCTGCAGCTCCTGGGCGTCGAGCTCGGCCCGCCTGGCGCGCTCGCGAAGCTCCTCGAGCCGGCGTTCGGCGCCGCTGCGCTCGCGGCGGAGCTCGTCGAGGCGGGCGGCGGTGGCCCGCGCCGCCTCCGACTGGCGGCGACGGCGGTCGCGCAGCTCGGCCAGCTCCGTGTCGACCCAGCCGAGCCGGTCGTCGACCAGGGCGGCGAGGCGGTCGGTGGCCACGAGGCGTCGGTCGAGCTCGACCCGGCGGACCTCGGCCTCGAGCCTGGCCGCCTCGTTCTTGGTCAGCCGCTCGTCGACCTCCTCGAGCCGGCGGCGCAGGTAGCCGCGACGCTCCTCGAGGCCGGTCGCCCGCACCTCGAGATCGGTCCGCAGCGCCCCGACCGCCATGGCCCGCTCGTCAAGGCGGGTGCGCTCGGCCTGCATCGCCCGGGCCCGGCCGACCGACTCCTCCTCCTCGGCCTCGAGGCCCGGCAGCTGCGCCTGGAGCTGCTCGGTTCGAGAGCGCTCGCGCTCCACCCGCTCGGCCAGCTCGGCGAGGTGACCCCGCAGGGCCTCGGCCTCGGCGGAGGCATCGCGCAGCTCGGCCTCGATGCGCTGGAGCCCGTCCGACGACCCCGCCAGGCGGCCGCTGTTGGCGTCGCGGCGACGGACGACCTCGGTCTCCGCGGCGCGGGCCGCGTGCAGCTCGTCGCGGGCGTCGCGCACCGCCCGCTCGGCCTGCTCGGCCTCGAGGGCGGCGGACGCCGACCGGGTGCGGGCCTCGTCGAGGGCGGCCCCGGTGGCGCCGGCCCCGGCGGCCCCGACGCGCCATCCGCTGGTCGCGAAGCGGTCGCCGTCGCGGGTCACCACCACCGCCTCGGGGTGGGCGACCGCGGCGTCGAGGGCATCCTCCCAGCCCCCGTCGACGCAGACGGCCGCGGCGAGGAGCGCGTCGAGGGCGGCGTCGACCTCGGGCTGCGAGGAGCGGACGTGACGCCGCACCGGCTCGCCGACGGGAGCCGGCGACCCCGAGGCGCCGCCCGAGATCCCGAGGGCAAGAACAGCACCGACACCGGCCTCGTCCCCGGCTCGCAGCGTCGCCAGCGCTGCCCGGGCCGCCCCCGGTCCGCCCCGCACCACCACGGCCGCGAGGGCAGGGCCGACCGCGGCCTCGAAGGCGGCCTCCCACCCGTGGTCGATCTCGACGATGTCGAGCAGCGTCCCGACGACGCCCTCGACCCCGCTGAGGCGCTCGGCGCCGGCACGGGCCTCGTCGAGGGCCAGGGCCAGCGCCTCCGCCCGGGCCGACCACGACGCGAGCTCACCGTCGGCCCGTCGCAGCGCGACGTCGGCCCTGGCCACCGCCTCCTCTGCCGTCCGGCGACGCCCCTCGGCGGCCTCGAGCTCCTCGAGGAGGGGCTGCTCGGCGCTGTCGGCCGCCCCCATCTCTTCGCGCAGCACCTGGGCTTCGCCCGCCAGGCGCTCGGCCTTCTCGGTGAGCGCCGAGAGGCGGCTGCGGAGGCGGGACGACTCGAGCTCACCCCGCTCGACGCCGCTGCGCAGGGCGGCGAGCTCGCCGCGCACCTCGGCCGCCGCGCCCGTGGGCGTGGGGACACCGTCGCCCCAGCGACGCTCGAACTCGGCCCGCTCGTCGGCGAGCACCGACTCGGCCTCGGCCACACGCTCGGCCTCGGGCACCAGCCGCGCTGCCTCGTCCTCGGCCTCGTCGAGCTCGGTGCGAAGCCGGGCGGCCTCGGCCTCCAGGCTGGCGATCACGGCCTGATCGACCGACGCGCTCCGGTCCCGCTCGATGCCGCGGCGTCGCTCGGCGAGGACCGCGCCGAGCCCGCGGGCCTGCTCCCGGAGGCGCTCGACGCGCACCAGCGAGTCTCCGAGGTCGTCGGCCCCCATGGCGGTGAGCTCGGCCTCGGTGGCCAACACAGCGGTGTCGAGGCGCGCCAGCTCGCCCTTGAGGGCTCCGTCGTCGGTGGTCAACCCGGCCCGAGTCTGGGCCGCGGTCTCCAGCCGGGAGCGCAGCCCGGCGAGCTCGCGCCCGGCGACGAATCGGCGGATGGCGGTGAGCTCGGCGACCAGGTCGCCGTGGCGGCGGGCGGCATCGGCCTGGCGCTCGAGGGGCCGCAGCTGGCGGCGGACCTCCCGAAGGAGGTCCGAGACCCGCAGCAGGTTGCCCTCGGTGGCCTCGAGGCGGCGCTCCGCCTTCTCCTTGCGGCGACGGAACTTCAGGATGCCCGCGGCCTCCTCGATGACCGCCCGCCGGTCCTCGGGCCGGGCGTTGAGGATGCCGTCGAGCTGGCCCTGGCTGACGATCACGTGCTGGCTGCGACCCACCCCGGAGTCGCTGAGGAGCTCCTGGACGTCGAGGAGCCGGCAGGGGGCACCGTTGATGGCGTACTCGCTGTCCCCGCTGCGGAAGAGGGTCCGGCTGATCGTGACCTCGGCGAACTCGATCGGGAGCATGCCGTCGGCGTTGTCGATGGTGAGGCTCACCTCGGCCCGACCCAGCGCGGCACGCCCGGCGGTGCCGGCGAAGATGACATCGTCCATCTTGGAGGAGCGGACGGTGCGCGGCCCCTGGGCACCGAGGACCCACGCCACGGCATCGACGATGTTCGACTTGCCGGAGCCGTTGGGACCCACGACGACGGTGATGCCCGGCTCCAGATGGAGGGTCGTCGCGTCGGCGAAGGACTTGAAGCCTTTGAGGGTCAGGGTCTTGAGGTGCACGCTGCCGCGAACGGTACTCGTTGCGATCCCTTGCCCCGGCGCATGCCCCGGGGGGGTCAGACCTGGCAGGCCCCGCAGGAGAACGTGGAGCGGCTGCTCCATTTGGTGCGGATGATGGGCTGGCGACAGCGGCGGCAGGCCTCGCCCTCGCGGGCGTAGACCTTGTGCTCCTCCTGGTAGCGGCCCGGCTCGCCGTAGAGGTCGCAGTACTGCATGTCCGCCAGCGACGACCCACGCAGCTTCACCGCCTCGTGGAGCACCTCGCCGATGGCCCGGTAGAGGCGGCGCACCTCTTGGGTGGTGAGCGAATCGGACGAGCGGTCGTGGCGCAGCCCGGCGGTCCAGAGGATCTCGTCGCTGTAGATGTTCCCGATGCCGGCCACGAACCTCTGGTCCATCAGCAGGGTCTTGAGCTTCAGCTTGCGGGCCATCAGCATGCCGCCGAAGAGGTTCCAGCTCATGACGTCCTCGAGGGGGTCGAAGCCGAGCTCCGCCACCTCCGGCACCTCCGTGGCCATGTCGGCGGTGGCGCAGACGAACAGCTCACCGAACGTGCGGGGGTCGATGAAGCGGAGGTGGCCGCCCACGGTGAAGGTCATCACCACGTGGGTGTGCTTCTCGAGTGGGTCCTTGGCCGACGCCTTGCGGAGCTGGCCGCTCATGCCGAGGTGGGCGATGAGCATGTCGTCACCGTCGAGGTCGAACAGCAGCCACTTGCCCCGTCGCCCGATCGTCTCGATCTTGCGGCCCTCGAGCTTGCCGGCGAAGTGCTTCTTGTTGGGGTGGCGGCGCACGGCGCGCATGCCGCTGACGTCGACGGTCTTGACGCGCTTGCCGACCACCTCCTTCTCGAGGTCACGGCGGATGGTCTCGACCTCGGGCAGCTCGGGCATCAGTCGTCTCGCTTCTCGTCGGTGTGGGGGTCGGGCGTGCCCCCGGTCTCGGCTGCGCCCGACTCGATCGTGCGCAACACCTCCCATGCCTCGCGGGCCGCCTCCTGCTCCGCCTGCTTCTTGGACCGCCCCTCGCCCCGTCCCCGGACCTCGCCGTCCACGGTCACCGTCGCGAAGAAGCGCTTGGCGTGGTCAGGGCCGTCGTCGGCGACCTCGTAGGACGGCAGCGACTCGAACGCCCGTGCCGTGAGCTCCTGGAGCCGCGTCTTGTAGTCCTGGCCGCCGGGGCCGAGCGCTGCCGTCGAGATCCGCTCCCCCAGCAGGTCGAGGACGAGGCGCTCGGCCTCGTCCCAGCCGCCGTCGAGGTACACGGCGCCGATCACCGCCTCGATGGCGTCGGCCAGGATCGAAGGCTTGTCCCGACCCCCGGAGGCGTCCTCACCCTTCCCGAGGAGCACCGCCCGGCCGAGCTCCAGCTCGGCGGCCACCTCGGCCAGGGCGGCGGCGCTCACGACCGTGGCCCGCACCTTGGCCAGCTCCCCCTCGGGCAGGTCGGGGTAGGTGCGGAAGATGTGGTCGGTGACGACCAGCCCGAGCACCGCGTCCCCGAGGAACTCGAGGCGCTCGTTGGAGCGGACCCCCGGGTGCTCGGCGCACCAGGAGCGGTGTGCCAGGGCTCGCTCGATGAGGCGGGTGTCGTCGAAGCCACGACCCAGTCGCTCGAAGAGTGCGGGGAGCTCCTCGGGACCCACGACGACGCTCGGCGCTCGAGGTGCGGCGGGCCGCCTGGTCAACCGAGCCGGGCGCAGACGTAGTCGACCGCGTCCCGCACCGTCTTGAGGTCCTCGAGGTCCTCGTCCTCGATGCGGAAGCCGACTGTGCGCTCGCCGACCTCCTCCTCGATGCCCTCCACCAGCTCGATGAGGGCGAGGGAGTCGGCCTCGAGGTCGTCGACGAACGACTGGCTCTCGGAGATCGAGGACGCCTCGATCTCGAGGATGTCGGCGAGGCGGTCGCGGATCAGCTCGAAGACCTCGTTGCGGTCCATCGGGTTGTGCTCGACGTGGGTCTCAGCGGGCACGAACGCTCCAGTGCGTCGCGGGCAGGGGCGGCGGGAGCCTACACGATCCGACATTGTGCGCTTGTGCGCAGAGCGACGGTCAGGCGGCGATGGCGTCGCGGATGGCGCCCACGACGTCGGCCGCCACCATGTCCCTGGCGACCTGGACCGCGTTGTTGATGGCGGTCGCCGAGGACGAGCCGTGGCTGATGATGCACACGCCGTCGACGCCCAGGAGCATCGCCCCGCCGTAGGTGTCGGGGTCGAGCTCGATGACCAGCGGCTCGAGCGCCGGCCAGACCACCGAGTCGAACACCGCACGGCGCTCCTCGGTGGCGGTCAGGACCTCGAGGAGCTTGGCCTGGATGAAGCGCATCTCACCCTCGAGGGTCTTCAGCACCACGTTGCCGGTGAAGCCGTCGGTGACGATCACGTCGACATCGTCGGTCATGACGTCGCGACCCTCGACGTTTCCCACGAAGCGGACACCGGGCGTGTCTCGCAGGAGGGCGTTGGTGGCCTTGACCAGCGGGGACCCCTTGGTGTCCTCCTCGCCGATCGACAGCAGGCCCACCCGGGGCTCAGCCACGTCGAAGCGGTGACGGGCGAAGACCGTGCCCATCTGGGCGAACTGCACGAGCCACTCCGGTGAGCACTCGGCGTTCGCGCCGGCGTCGAGCAGGACCGTGGGCGTGGACCCCGGGACCGGAACCGGGATGGCGATCGCGGGCCGCTGCACGCCCTTGATCCGTCCCATCCGCAGGAGGGCGCTGGCCATGGTGGCGCCCGTGTTGCCGGCGCTGACCATGGCCGACGCCCGGCCGTCGCGCACCGCCTCGGCGGCACGAACCAGGGAAGAGTCCTTCTTGCGGCGCACCGACGACCCTGGGTCGTCGTGCATCTCGATCACCTCGCTGCACGCCAGGACCTCGAGGTCGCCGGGGTCGGCGGCGGCGATGGCGTCGGCCAGACCGACGAGGAGGACAGGAACGCCGAGCGACTCGGCGGCGCGCCGGGCGCCGGCGACGATCTCGCCGGGGGCCTGGTCACCGCCCATGGCGTCGACCGCGATGGGGAGGGTCACGGGGAGGGAGGGCGCGTCAGCCGACGTCGACGGCCTGGCGGCCGCCGTACCAACCGCAGGCGCCGCACACGACGTGCGGCAGCTTCGCCGACCCGCACTGCGGGCACACGCTTCGCGGCGGTGCCTCGAGGCGCCACGCCGATGCCCGGCGGCTCCGGCTCTTGGCCTTGCTGGTCTTCTTCTTGGGGACGGCCATCGCCGGCTCCTCAGCTCTTGTTCGGGGGTGACCCCGGCGGGGTCGGGGCGTCAGTGCAGCCGTGCAAGGGTAGTTGGCGCCCGCCGTCGCATCGAATCGGGGCGTTCAGGTGTCGTCGCCCTCGGGGGTGTCGAAGCGGAGCTCGTCGAGCGCCGCCCAGCGGTGGTCGGCGACCTCGACGGCACAGTCGCAATCGGCCTCGTTGCGGTCGATGCCGCAGCTGGCGCACAGGCCCTGGCAGTCCTCCCGGCACACCGGCGCCAGCGGTAGTCCCAGCAGCACCGCCTCCCGCGCCACGGGCTCGACATCGATGTCGACGCCATCGAGCGGGAGGGTCTCGCCCTCGGTGGGGTCGGCCTCGAAGACCTCCATCACCGGCACCTCGAGCACGTCGGCCACGGGGCGCAGGCAACGCCGGCAGATGCTCTCCCACGGCGCCCGGACGGTCCCCGTGGCCACGATGCCTTCGTTGACCGACTCGAGGCGCAGCTCCACCTGGACGGGCTCCCCCTCGGGCACCCGGGTCCCGAGCACGACCAGGTCGTCGAGCACGGCTTTGAGCGAGGTCTCCCGGCTCCGGCCGGAGCGCCGCAGGAGGTCGCCGACGACGAGCGTGAGGGCGCCCGTCACGTCAGGTCTTGGTCGAAGAACCCGGACTCGTCCTCGTCGACCACCGGCTCCTCCTCGCGCGCCGTCGGCGCCGAGGTGAGGCGGCTCCGGCCGGCATGCACGGTCTTCATGGTCCGGTCGAGGATGATCTCGAACTGGGCAAGGCGCTGGTCGCAGAAGTCCTCGGCCTCGTGGCGCAGCCGGCGGGCCTCGGCATCGGCCTCCTCGATCGTCCGCCGGGCCGAGTGCTGGGCTGCCCGCACCACCTCGGTGCGCTGCACCATGCGCTCTGCCCGGTTGCGGGCCTCATCGAGGATCTCCTCGCCCTCGCGCTGGACCTTGGCGAGGAACTCCTCGCGCTCGCGCAGCAGCCAACGGGCGGCGCGCAGCTCCTCGGGGAGGCGGTTGAGGGCCTCCTCCACCAGCTCGAGGACCTCGTCGCGGTTGATCATCACCGAGGCCGACAGCGGCATGGGCCGGGCGTTGCCGACCAGGTCGGCGACGCGCCCCAGCAGGGTCTCGACATCGGTGGCCGTGCTCGCGGCCGCCTCGTGGCCGTCGAAGTCGGTCACGAGCTGTACTTCTCCTTGAGGTGGCGGACCACGGGTTCGGGGACCATGGCGCTGACGTCGCGGCCGAACCGGGCGAAGTCGCGGATGTACTTCGAGGCGATGTAGGAGTTCGCCGAGGCCGACGGCAGGAAGATGGTGTGCACGCCGGAGTTCGCCAGGTTGGTCTGGGCCTGGGCCATCTCGTTCTCGAAGTCGGACACGGCGCGCAGGCCCTTGATGATGAAGTCGGCGCCCACGTCTCGGGCTACGTCGACGACCAGCTTGGCCACGTGGACGACCGACACGTTGGGCACGTGATCGAGCGACTCCTCGATCATGGCGTGGCGCTCCTCGAGCGAGAAGAGACCGGTGTCCTTCTGGAGGTTGCGGATGGCGCCCACCACGACCTCGTCAAAGAGCTGGGCAGCCGTCTCCACGAGCTCGCGGTGACCGTTGTGGAACGGGTCGAACGACCCGGGGTACAGGACTTTCACCACTCGGGTCTGCTCCCTCATCGGTGCCGGGCGAGGGTCACCACGGTAGTGCCGTAGCGCTTGGCCCTGACAACCGCCCACCCGTCGCCCGGCTCGACCTCCCGGTCGGACTCCAGCACGGCCATCTCGGCAGCGAGTCCAGCCAGCAGGACTCGCCAGGCCTCGTCGTCGTAGTCGTAGGGCGGGTCGAGGAGGGCGAGGTCGACGGCGCCGGCCTGGTCGGCGACCCAGCGCTCGGCCGTGGCCCGCACGACGGTGGCCCGGTCGCCGAGGTCGGTGGCGGCGAGGTTGGCGCGCACGGCGGCCAGGGCCGGGCCGTCGTCGTCGACGAAGGTGGCGTGGTCCGCCCCCCGGGAGAGGGCCTCGATCCCCAGCGCCCCCGAGCCGGCGAAGAGGTCGACGACCGTGGCGCCCTCGACCACGCCGAGGCTGTGGAGGGCGTTGAAGGTCGCCTCCCGCACCCGGTCGCCGGTCGGCCTCGTGCTCCGCCCCGGCGGTGCTTCCAGCCGCCGACCCCTGGCTGTCCCCGCCACCACGCGCATGGACAGCAACGTAGCGTTGGGTCCGTGGTGCCCCTCGAACCCGAAGCCCAGATCGACTGCATCGACTGCGGCGGCCCCTGCACCCTGATCTCGTACGCCCCCGAGATGGGGTGGCAGCCGGGTGACCTCGTGACCTACCGGTGCAGGGACTGCCTCGACCGCTGGGACCTCCTCCTCCCCGGGGGCGACGACGCTGCCGGCGATGCCGGGTGGGAGCGTGGTTGAGGGGCTCACGGGTCCTGTCGCCGAGCGGGGCCCTCCCGACCTCCGCAGGCTCCGGACGGGTCCCTCCCCTCGACGCCACCCGCTCGCGGGCCGAGGTGCGGTCTCGGCTTCGCCGAGGACTTTCCTAGGGAGCGGCCTCTCAGCCCTCCGCCTGGCGGCGATCCATGTCGACCTCGGCCCTGATCGCCGCCCAGCGGCGCCACCGGCGGACGACGAGGACGGCGTAGGCGCTCCCGGCCGCCGCCAGCAGCGCGCCGAGGACGACCAGGCCGCCGGTGAGCATCGAGACGCCGAGGAACACCACGGCGAGGCCGATGCAGATGTCGACGCGCAACGGTGTGCGCCAGTTGGGCGCCAGGGCGGCACGGTCGCGCGCCGACAGGCCGAGGGCGTCGGCGAGGTCGACCGGCTCCTCGTCGGGAGCCACCTCACGGGGCCCGGGACGGTCGGAGCGGGTGGCCGGGCCGGAGGTGCGGGTCCGCCTGCGGCGCTTCTTGGCCATGGCCCCAGCATCGGTCAGTGACACGCCTCTGCGCCACCGGCGTTCGGCCCCGCCAGTCCCGCACTCAGCTCTTGAACAGGAACTCGGTGCCGACGTCAGCGCCGGCGTCCTCGTCGTCGCCGAGGAGCACGTCGAGCTCCTCGGCCAGCACGGGGTGGGCCTCGAGGCCGCCGGGTCCGTCGACGATGGCGAAGGCCTCGTCGCGTGCGCGGGCGACCCACTCCTTGTCCCGGCGGAGCGAGGCCAGACGGAGGTCGTTGCGGCCCTTCTGGCGCGCGCCCATGATCGTCCCCTCGCCCCGCAGGTCGAGGTCCACCTCGGCCAGGGCGAAGCCGTCGGTGCTGTCCTCCAGGGCCTTGAGGCGGGTCTCGGCCTCGGGCGTGGCCCCGGCACCGAGGAGGTAGCACCACGAGGCGTCATGGCCTCGCCCGACCCGCCCCCGCAGCTGGTGTAGCTGAGCGATGCCGAAGCGGTCGGCGTCGATGATCACCATCACGGTGGCGTTGGGCACGTCGACGCCCACCTCGATGACGGTGGTGGCCACCAGGACGTCGACCTCCCGGGCCCGGAAGGCGTCCATGGCGGCCTCCTTGTCCTTGGCCGGCACCCGACCGTGGAGGAGGGCCAGGCGCAGGCCGGTGAGCTCGCCGGCCCGGAGCTGCTCGAAGGTCTCGGTGGCCGAGCGGACCTCGAGCTTCTCCGACTCGTCGATGAGCGGGGCGACCACGTAGGCCTGCCTGCCGGCCGCCACCTCGTCGCGAACCCGGGCCCACGCCGCCTCCTCCTCGAGTGGGCCCCGCGCCCAGGTCGTGGCGATGGGGGTGCGGCCGGGAGGCAGCTCGTCGAGCACGCTCACGTCGAGGTCGCCGTAGACGGTCATGGCGGCGGTGCGCGGGATGGGCGTGGCCGTCATCACGAGCACGTCGGGGACGGCCTCGCCCTTCGAGCGCAGCGCCGCCCGCTGCTCGACGCCGAAGCGGTGCTGCTCGTCGATCACTGCCACACCGAGGGAGCGGAACGCCACCTTGTCCTCGATGAGGGCGTGGGTGCCGATCACGATGTCGACCTCACCGGCGGCCATGGCCGCCGCCAGCCTGGTGCGCTCGGCGGCGGTGGTCCGGTTGGTCAGAAGCTCGACCCGGAGCGGGCGCTCGTCGAAGAGGTTGTCGCCGGCGGCCTCGAGGGTGAAGCCCTCGAGGAGGGCGCGGATGCCGAGGTGGTGCTGCTCGGCCAGCACCTCGGTGGGGGCCATGAGGGCGCCCTGGTGGCCCCCCTGGACGGCGACGAGCATGGCGCTGACGGCCACGAGGGTCTTCCCCGAGCCCACGTCGCCCTGGAGCAGGCGGTGCATGGGCACGGCCGAGGCGAGGTCGCGCCCGATGTCGGCGATGGCCCGTCGCTGGGCACCGGTGAGTGGGAACGGGAGACGCTCGTGGAAGCGTGACACCAGGTCGCCGCCCAGATCGTGGGGGATGCCCACCGCCGTGCGCTCGAGCTCGCGCTTGCGGGCGACGAGGACCAGCTGGATGCGCAACAGCTCGTCGAAGACGAGGCGACGCCGGGCGACGCCGTGCTCCTCGCCCGACGACGGGAGGTGGATCCCGTGGAGGGCAGCGGTGCGGTCGACGAGGTCCCAGCGGTCGAGGACCTCGTCGGGCACCGGGTCGGCGAGCTGCTTGGCCCGGGTGAGGGCCTCCTCGATCCAGGCCCCGAGCTCCCAGGTGGTGAGGCCGGCCTTCTCCGACTGGGGGTAGATCGGGATGATCCGGCCGGTGCGGTCGCCCACCAGGTCGACGACCGGGTTCGTCATCTGCTTGCGGCCACCGAAGGTGTCCACCTTGCCGAAGAGCACCGCCTGGGTGCCCTCCTTGAGCTGCGAGGCGCGCCAGGGCTGGTTGAAGAACGTGCACTTGAGGTAGCCGGAGCCGTCGGTGACGTCGACGGTGACCATCGTCTTGCGGGCACGCGTCCGGCGGGTCTCGACCCGGCGCACCTGGCCCAGCACCATGGCCTCCTCCCCCACCGCGAGGTCCTTGATCGACGCCTGGCGGGTGCGGTCGATGTAACGCCGCGGGTAGTGCATGAGCAGGTCGAGGACCGTGCGGATCCCCTGGTCGGCCAGGCTGGCGGCCTTCTTGTCGCCAACGCCCTTGAGCTCGGTGACCGGGATGGCGGCGAGCTGCGCCAGGCGGCGGCCACCGGCGCCGGCGGTGGTGGGCGGCGACTCACCCGGGACCATGGGGCGAGGATAGGAGGACGGTGCGACACCGGACGCCACCGGTACGATCCAACCGGTGGCCCGCATGATCGCCTCCGACCTCGACGGCACCCTGCTGCGCTCCGACGGCTCCATCAGCGACCGCACGCGAGAGGCCCTGGCAGACGCCGAGGATGCCGGGATGGTGGTCGTCCTCGCCACGGGGCGCCCACCGCGGTGGATGCACGGCATCGCCGAGGCGACCGGTCACCGCGGCCTCGCCGTGTGCTCCAACGGTGCCATCGTCTACGACCTCCACACCGAGGAGATCGTCGAGGAGCACATGATCGACGTCGAGGTGGCTGCAATGCTGGTCGAGCGGCTGCGTCTGGAGCTCCCGGGCCTGGCCTTCGCCGTCGAACGGCGCCACGGCTTCCACCACGAGCCGGGCTACACGCGGATGTGGGAGGGCGACTTCGCCTCCGACACGACCATCGCCGACGCCGCCGAGCTCGTCGACCTGCCCATGTGCAAGCTGCTGGCCCGCCACGACTCGATGACACCCGAGGACTTCCTCGCCACCGCCGCCGCGGTCATCGGCGACCTCGCCACCGTCACCTACTCCGGCACCGACGGGCTCCTCGAGATCTCGAGCGCGGGCGTCACCAAGGCCTTCACCCTCGAGCGCTTCGCCGTCGAGCACGGCGTCGACGCCGCGGGGGTCGTCGCCTTTGGCGACATGCCCAACGACCTGCCCATGCTCTCGTGGGCCGGCCACGGCGTGGCGGTGCGCGACGCCCACCCCGAGGTGCTCGCCGTCGCCGACGAGGTCACCGCCTCCAACGACGACGACGGCGTCGCCATCGTGGTCGAGCGCGTGGTCGCCGGAGCCTGAGCGGCTACTCGATGCCCACCAGGTAGGGGTACAGGGGTTGGCCGCCGTGGTGGACCTCGACCTCGACGTCGGGACGGTGCTCGCCCAACCACTCGGTGATCCGGCGGGTGTCGCCGGCGCTGGACCCCTCGCCCTCGATCAGGGTGACGATCTCGTGGTCGTCGCTGACGAGGGCCTGGAGCAGCCCCGTTGCCGCGTCGGCCAACGCCGGGGCCACTGCCCGGATCCCGTCGCGGGCGATGCCCAGCCAGTCGCCCGCCGCGATCGGACCCACCTCGCAGGTCGAGTCCCGCACCGCCCGGGTCACCTCACCGGCTACCACGGCCTCCGCGGCTGCGGTCATGCGCTCGGCGTTCTCGGCCGACGCTGCGTCCGGGTCGTAGGCGAGGAGGGCGGCGAAGCCCTCGGCGATGCCACGCGTGGGCACCACGCGAACGGCCTTGGAGCTGAGGGAGTCGACCTGCTCGGCCACGGGGATGATGTTCTTGTTGTTCGGCAGGATGACCACCTCGTCGCCGTCGGCGTCCTCGACCGCCTCGAGCAGCTGGGCGGTGGACGGGTTCATCGACTGCCCCCCGGCGACCACAGAGCTGACGCGCAGCGACCGGAAGATGCGGCGGAGGCCGTCGCCGGTGGCGACCGCCACGACCGCGGTGGCAGCGTGGCGGAGAGGCGGATCGTGGTCGGCCGCGCCGTCGCCGAGGGCGGCCTCGCGGACCCAGCGCTCCTCCTCGACCTCCTCGGCCAGGTCGGTCACGCGGATCTTGCGGGGACGGCCGCAGTCGAGGGCGGCCTCGACGGCGGCGCCGATGTCGTCGGTGTGGATGTGGCAGTTCCAGATCCCGTCGCCGCCGACCACCACGATCGAGTCACCGATGCCGGCCCACACCTCCTTGAACGCCGGGACCGACTCGTCGGGTGCCTCCAGGAAGTACATGACCTCGTAGCGCAGGTCGGAGACGTCGCCCTCCCCATGGACACCCGGGGCGGCCGAGACCGGCGCGGCGGTGATGGTCGGGTCGGGCTCGGGCACGGGGCGGCCGGCGACCACGTGCAGCGCGGCGTCGAGCAGGAGCAAGAAGCCGGCTCCACCCGCGTCGACCACGCCCGCCTCCTTGAGCACCGGGAGCAGGTCGGGGGTGCTCGCCAGCGCCTCCCGACCGGCGCGGTTGGCGGCGTCGAGCACCTCGACGAGGCTCGCGGCGGACGACTCACACGCGGCGCTTGCCCCCTCGGCGCAGGCCCGCACGACGGTGAGGATGGTGCCTTCCACCGGGCGCATCACCGCCCCGTAGGCGCCCTCGGTCGCCGCCGCCAGCGCCGAGGCCAGGGTGGGGCCGTCGGCGGCCTCGGCGTCGGCGAAGGTGGTGGCCACCCCGCGCAGGATCTGGCTCAGGATCACCCCGGAGTTGCCACGGGCCCCCATGAGAGAGCCGTGGCTGATGGCCTTGCAGGTGGCGGCCATGTCGGCTCCCGCGCCATCGAGCTCGGCCACCACCGACTCGAGCGTCAGGGCCATGTTGGTACCGGTGTCGCCGTCGGGCACCGGGTAGACGTTGAGGCGGTTGACGGCCTCCTGGTGGCTGCGGAGGGCGTCGCGGAAGCCGATCACCACCGAGCGCAGGTGTTCGGCGCCGAGGCGCTCCAACGTGGTCATGGTTGGCGGATGCTACCGGCCGGCTGGGGCACCCCGGGATGGCGCTGCTACAGTCTCCCGGTCCCCCGTACGGCAGTCCTCAGGAGCAATGCGTCATGGCAGCGGTGTGTCAGGTGTGCGGCAAGCACCCCTCCTTCGGCATGAGCATCAGCCACTCGCACCGGCGCACCAAGCGCCGGTGGAACCCGAACATCCAGCGGGTGCGCGCCATCGTCGACGGCTCGCCCAAGCGCGTGCACGTCTGCACCGGCTGCATCAAGGCGGGCAAGGTGACCAAGGCCGGTCGCCCGCCCCGTCCCACCGCCTCCGCCTGATCCACCCGCAGCGAGGCGCCGAGGGCAAGTAGGCCTTCTCGCGGACCCACCTGTAGTGTCCAATCCCTGGTCAGAGGCGAGGCAGGAGGCCGGCTGTGCAGGGAGTGGTCAAGTCGTACGACCCGGCGACGGGGCAGGGCACGCTCGTGCGCGACACCGACCTCTCCGAGCACGACCTCGCCGCCGACGCGCTCGTCGGCTCCGCGTTTCGGATGCTGCGCCAGGGCCAGCGGGTGGTCTTCGACCTCGACGACAGCGGCCGGGCGTCCCGGCTCCGCTTCGGCTCCGAGGTCGACATGGGCACGCCGGGCTACACCACCGAGGGCATCGCCATCCCGCCCCAGGGGTAGGCACGCCGACGACCGGTTCGCCGGGGCTACGGCCCAAGTGACCAGCGACTTCAGGAGAGCGACGTGAGCGCAGTGCAGACCCAGACCGACCGCACCAGCAACGCCACGCTGCTGGCCTGGGTGAACGAGGTCGCCGAGCTCTGCCAGCCCGATGCCATCGAGTGGTGCGACGGGTCCGACGAGGAGTACCAGCGCCTCACCCAGCTGCTGGTCGACGCCGGCACCTTCACCAAGCTCGACGACGAGAAGCGGCCGAACAGCTTCCTGGCCCGCTCCGACCCTGGCGACGTCGCCCGGGTGGAGGACCGCACGTACATCTGCTCCGAGCTCGAGGCCGACGCCGGCCCCACCAACAACTGGGCCGACCCCACCGAGATGAAGGAGACGCTGCGCGGCCTCTTCGAGGGCTCGATGCGCGGCCGCACCATGTACGTGGTGCCGTTCTCCATGGGCCCCCTCGGCTCGCCCATCGCCCACATCGGCGTCCAGCTCACCGACTCGGCCTACGTGGTCACCAACATGAAGATCATGACCCGCATGGGCCAGGCCGTCCTCGACACCCTCGGCGATGGCGAGTTCGTGCCCTGCCTCCACTCGGTCGGCGCCCCCCTCGAGCCCGGCCAGGACGACGTGCCGTGGCCGTGCGACGCCGAGAACAAGTACATCGTCCACTTCCCCGACTCCCGGGAGATCTGGTCGTACGGCTCGGGCTACGGCGGCAACGCACTGCTCGGCAAGAAGTGCTTCGCCCTGCGCATCGCGTCGGCCATGGCCCGCGACGAGGGCTGGCTGGCCGAGCACATGCTCGTCCTCGGCGTGACCCCGCCGAGCGGCGAGAAGCGCTACGTGGCGGCGGCGTTCCCGTCCGCCTGCGGCAAGACCAACATGGCCATGATGATCCCCACCCTGCCGGGCTGGAAGATCGAGACCATCGGCGACGACATCGCCTGGATGAAGTTCGGCGACGACGGTCGCCTCTACGCCATCAACCCCGAGGCCGGGTTCTTTGGCGTGGCACCGGGGACGTCCACCAAGACCAACCCCAACGCCATGGAGACCCTGGTCGAGAACTGCATCTTCACCAACTGCGCGGAGACGCCCGACGGTGACGTGTGGTGGGAGGACATGACGGCGGAGGCTCCGCCCCGCCTGACCGACTGGAAGGGCAACGACTGGAACCCGGAGTCGAGCACTCCCGCCGCCCACCCCAACGCCCGCTTCACGGCGCCGGCGTCGCAGTGCCCCTCGATCGCCCCCGAGTGGGAGGACCCGAAGGGCGTGCCGATCTCGGCCATCCTCTTCGGCGGACGCCGGGCGTCCACCGTGCCGCTGGTCACCGAGTCCTACGGCTGGGCGCACGGGGTGTTCCTCGGCTCCATCATGAGCTCGGAGAAGACCGCTGCGGCCGCCGGCACCGTCGGCGAGGTCCGGTTCGACCCGTTCGCCATGCGCCCCTTCACCGGGTACAACGTCGGCGACTACATCGCCCACTGGCTCGAGATCGGCGAGCAGGCCGACGACGACAAGCTCCCGAAGCTCTTCTGGGTCAACTGGTTCCGCAAGGACGACGAGGGCAGCTTCGCCTGGCCGGGGTTCGGCGAGAACTCCCGGGTCCTCAAGTGGGTCCTGGAGCGGATCGACGGCACCGGCGAGGCGGTCGACACCCCCATCGGTCGCATCCCGAGCCCGAACGCCATCGACACCACCGGCCTCGACCTCTCCGAGGACGACATGACCGCCATCCTGGCAGTCGACCTCGACGAGTGGCGCGACGAGCTGCCTCGCATCGAGGGCCACTTCGACGAGATCGGCGACGCCGTCCCCCAAGCGCTGCGCGACGAGCTCGACCAGCTGGCGAAGCGCCTGACGGGCTGACGACCGCGCCTCCCCCCCCGACCTGGGCTAGTTTCCTGACCCGTGGGTCAAGTGAGGGAGACGGACGTTGGCTGATCGGACGCTGCGGGGACAGGCCGCCATCGTGGGGGTGGCCGATGCCGCCTCGCCCACGGGTGAGCTCGAGCTCACGGGCCGGGCGCTCGAGGTGACGATGATCGCCGAGGCACTGGCCGACGCCGGGCTCACCATCGCCGACGTCGACGGCCTCTGCTACGCCGGTTTCGGCGGGATGGCCACGCTGGGCCTCGCCGAGTACCTCGGGATCTCACCCCGCTGGACCGACGGCACCAACGTCGGCGGCTCGAGCTACGAGGTCCACGTCGAGCACGCCGCGGCCGCCATCGCCGCCGGGCTGTGCGACGTGGTGGTGGGGGTCTACGCCTCGACCCCCCGCAGCGACCGCAAGCGCTCGTCGGGCGGTGGAGGTGGCGGTCGACGGCCCATGCCGTTCGGGCCCGACCCGCGCATGGAGTTCGAGATGCCCTACGGCCTGATGATGCCGATGGGCGCCTATGCCCTGAGCGCCAGCCGCCACATGCACTCCTTCGGGACCACGTCCGAGCAGCTGGCCCAGATCGCGGTCAGCACCCGGGAGTGGGCGGCGATGAACCCCAGTGCCAGGTACCAGGACCCGATCACCATCGACGACGTGCTGTCGTCGCCCATGCAGGCCTCACCGCTCCACCTCCTCGACTGCTGCCTCGTGACCGACGGTGCCGGCGCGTTCGTCATGACCAGCGCCGAGCGGGCGCGCGACCTGGCCAAGCCGCCGGTCCACGTCCTCGGCGCAGCCACCTGCCACGACCACAGCGGCATCATGGCCATGCCCGACCTCACCACCACCGCCGGGGCCATCTCCGGTCCCAACGCCTTCGCCATGGCCGGCATCAAGGCCGGCGACGTCGACCTCCTGATGGGCTACGACAGCTTCACCATCACCGCCCTCCTGCACCTCGAGGACCTCGGGTTCTGCGACAAGGGCGAGGGAGGGGCGTTCGTCGAGGACGGCCGGACAGGACCCGGGGGCTCGTTGCCGATGAACACCAACGGCGGTGGGCTGTCGTACACCCACCCCGGGATGTACGGGATGTTCCTCCTGGTCGAGGCGACCCGCCAGCTGCGTGGCGAGTGCGGCCCCCGCCAGGTGGAGGGCGCGGAGATCGCCGTCGCCCACGGATCGGGCGGCGTGCTCTCGGCCATGGCCACCGTCGTCCTCGGCACGGAGGCAACGCTCTGATGGCCCACGACACGCCCACGCCCACCCGCTTCGAGCCCCCGGTGTCCGACGACACCGCGCCGTTCTGGGAGGCCACCCGCGACAAGCAGCTGGTGCTGCAGTGGTGCACGAGCTGCCAGAAGGCGATCTTCTACCCGCGAGCCGCGTGCCCCGGCTGCCTGGGCGACACGATCGAGTGGCGGCCGGCCACCGGCTTCGGCCGGGTCCACGCCGTGAGCGTCCAGCACAAGCCGGCCAACCCGTTCATGGCCGACAAGGTCCCCTACGCGGTCGCCCTCGTCGACCTCGACGAGGGCGTGCGCCTGATGACCAACATCGTCGGGTGCGAGCCCGACGACGTTGCTGTCGACATGGCGGTCCGCGTCACCTGGGAACCGCTCACCGACGGCCGGCACCTACCGCTCTTCGAGCCCAGCGCGCTGGCTGACTGACCACCGCCGGCGTCGCCGGCACCCACAGACGACCCACGCACACCAGGCGCACACTTCCAGGGGGAAACACATGCCGATGGAGATCGATCTCGGACCCGAGGCCGCCGCGTTCCGCGACGAGCTTCGCCAGTGGTTGGAGGCCAACCACCCGACCGAGCTGGAGGGGGTGGAGATCACCCCTGGTGTCCAGGCTGCTGGGCTGAAGGAGTGGACCGACAAGCTCCATCAGGCCGGCTACCTGTGCGTCTCGTGGCCAAAGGAGTACGGCGGCCGGGGCCTCACCGGCATCGAGGTGGCGGTGATGAACGAGGAGTTCGCCCGCGCCGGCGTCCCGCGCGCCACCCGCGGCATGGGCGAGTGGCTGGTCGGGCCCTCGATCATCGTCCACGGCACCGACGAGCAGAAGGCGCGCTTCCTGCCCCGGATCATCGCCGGCGACGACACCTACTGCCAGGGCTTCTCCGAGCCAGATGCCGGGTCCGACCTGGCGGGGCTGAAGACGCGGGGCATCGTCGACGGCGACGAGGTGGTCATCACCGGCCAGAAGGTGTGGACCTCCGGCGCCCAGGCGGCGAACATGATGTTCTGCCTGGCCCGGACCGACCCGGACGCCCCGAAGCACCGCGGCATCTCCTACGTGCTGCTCCCGATGCAGCGCCCCGACGGCTCGTCCAACGGCATCGAGCTGCGCCCCATCCGCCAGATCACCGGTGCCAGCCACTTCACCGAGACGTTCCTCACCGAGGCGCGGGCCCCGCTCGCCAACGTCATCGGCGGGCTCAACAACGGCTGGCGGGTGACCATGACCACGCTCGGCAACGAGCGGGGCGGCAACGCCACCACCCAGCACGTGGCCTTCACCAGGGACTTCTGGCGGACGGTCGACCTGGCCCGCAAGCACGGCAAGGAGACCGACCCTGTCGTGCGCCAGCAGCTGGCCTGGGCGTACACCAACTGCGAGATCATGCGCATCGCCGGCCTGCGCACGCTCTCCGAGGTGGTGGCCCGCAAGGAGCCCGGACCGGGAGCCTCGATCAACAAGATGTTCTGGTCGGAGCACGCCCGCGACTTCGGCGAGATCCAGATGAGCATCCTCGGCGCCGAGGCCATGGTCCGCCCCGACGGCGAGGGCGACTACGAGCTCAACCACTGGCAGCGCCAGTTCCTCTCCACCCGGTCGGGCGTCATCTGGGGCGGTACCGCCCAGGTGCAGCGCAACATCGTCGGGGAGCGCGTGCTCGGCCTACCCAAGGAACCGCCGCCGGCCGGCGCGGCCGCGACCGCAGCCACCGCAGGGAGCACGGCATGAGCAACGCGCAGCAGACCACCGACCCCGAGGCCGAGGCCCGGGTCGCCGCCGCCCGCCAGGGCATGATCGTCGCCCACTGGGCGGCCACGGTCGGCGACCAGCCGGCGGTCATCGCCGACGGCCGCACCACCACCTTCGCCGAGCTCAACGAGCGCGCCAACGCCCTCGTTCGGGCGCTGCGCGCCCGAGGTCTCAGCGCCGGCAGCGCCGTTGCCCTGTCGTGCAGCAACCGGGTGGAGTTCGTCGAGGTGGTCGCCGCGTGCGACCGAGCCGGGTTCCGGATGACGCCGGTCAACTGGCACCTCGCCGCCGAGGAGGCGGGCTACATCGTCGACGACTGCGAGGCGGCGGCGTTCATCGCCGACGCACGCTTCGCCGACATGGCGGCCGCCGCTGCCGAGCTGGCACCGGACGCCCGGGTCCTCCTGGCGATCGGTGGCGAGATCGACGGCTTCGAGCCCTACGACGAGGTCGTGGCCGCCGAGGACACCAGCGACATCGACGAGCCCTCGGCCGGCACCAAGATGCTCTACACGTCCGGCACCACCGGCCGCCCCAAGGGCGTCCACCGGCCGCCGGCTGACGCCGGCCAGGCCTCGGTCACCGCCGCGGCCACCGCCGCCCTCTCGGGGTACAAGGCGGGTACGAGCCAGCTGCACCTCATCACCGGCCCGCTGTACCACGCCGCTCCCCTGCTGATCTCCCTGGCCGGGCCGCTCGCCGCCGGCGTGGGCGTCGTCCTGATGGACGGCTGGGACGCCGAGGAGACGCTGGCGCTCGTCGAACGCCACCGGATCACCCACACCCACATGGTCCCGACCATGTTCCACAGACTCATCTCGCTGCCCGAGGAGGTGCGGGACCGCTACGACGTCTCGTCGCTGGGCTACGTCATCCACGGGGCCGCACCCTGCCCGGTCCCGGTGAAGAAGGCGCTGATCGACTGGTTGGGCCCGATCGTGGTGGAGTACTACGCCGCCACCGAGGGGGCAGGCACCGTCGTGACCTCGGCGCAGTGGCTCGAGAAGCCCGGCACGGTCGGCAAGCCGCCCACCCCGGACCACGTGAAGATCCTCGACGACGAGGGCAACGTGCTCGGTCCCGACGAGATCGGCACCGTGTACCTGAAGGCGCCGGCCGACACCCGCTTCACCTACTACAAGGACGGCGACAAGACCGCCGGCGCCTACCGGGGCGATCACTACACCCTCGGCGACGTCGGCTACCTCGACGCCGACGGCTACCTCTTCCTCACCGACCGCAGCGCCAACCTCATCATCTCCGGCGGGGTGAACATCTACCCCGCCGAGATCGAGGCGGTCCTGCTCACCCACCCATCCGTCGGCGACGCCGCGGTGATCGGCATCCCCAACGAGGAGTGGGGCGAGGAGGTCAAGGCCGTGGTCGAGGTCCAGCCCGGCCTGGACGCCACCCCGGAGCTGGCGGCCGAGCTCATCGCCTTCACCCGTGAGCACCTCGCCGCCTTCAAGTGCCCTCGCAGCGTCGACTTCACCGACGAGCTCCCCCGCCACGACAACGGCAAGCTCTACAAGCGCGAGCTGCGCGACCGCTACCGCCAGCAGGCCGCGTCCCGGTAGAGGCACGTATTGGCTCGACGTCGCGTGCTTTCGAGGTCGTCCTCGGGCACGTGCTGACCGTCCCGAGCGAGGATGGACCGATGAACAACCACGCTCCCGACGGCTATCGGTGCCCGTTCTGTCGGAACCTGCGGCTGGGCGAGTCCGACCTGCCGCTCGAGATCGTCCATCGGTACCAGGACGTGTTCGTGAAGGTGAACCCGAAATGGTGGCCGAACAACCCCGGTGCCGTGTTGGTCATCCCGAACGATCACCACGAGAACGTCTACGACATGCCACCGTCTCTCGGCACTCCGATGCAGGCTGCGGTCCGCGACACAGCGCTCGCTATGAAGGCCGCGTACGGCTGTCACGGCGTCTCGACGCGGCAGCACAACGAGCCCGCTGGCAACCAGGACGTCTGGCACCTGCATGTGCACGTCTTCCCTCGCTGGGAAGGCGACGAGCTCTACGGTTCGCGCGGGCAGCTGGCCGAACCCGGCGAGCTACGACGACGAGCGGCGCAGCTGCGGGCCGCGTGGCCCGCGCGACCCGGCGATCCCGACGCCCACTCGACACAGAGTGGAGTGCCCCGCGGGACACTCTGAGAACAACCCTCATTTTGTGATCGACCTCCTCGGGCACCAGCGTGTGGTCCGCGATCGGGAAGATCCCGTCGCAACCCGCGGCGCGGGCGATGACGCGGGGATGGCGGGTCGAGCTGGCCATCCAGACGGGAATGGGGTGTGGCTCGGGCTCAGTGGCCTCGAGGTGCACCTCGTAGTGGGCTCCGCCGTGATCGATCGGTTCGCCTGCCCACATGGCTCGAACGATCTCCATGCCCTCGCCGAGCATCGACGCTCGAGCCCGCTGATCGGTCTCCTCCCCGAAGCGGCTGAGGTCACCCGACTCGTCCGACCCGAGGCCCACCCCCAGGACGAGCCGGCCTCCCGAGAGCCGGCTGACGGTGGACGCCTGCCGGGCGACCACCCACGGGCGCCGTCGGGGCAGCGGGGTGACCGTGGGCCCGAGGAGGATGCGGTCGGTGGCGACGGCGACGGCGCCCAACGTGGTCCAGGTGTCGGCGATCGGCGATGCCTCGGCGACAACGTGATCCCACAGGAAGACTCCGTCCCACCCCGCGGCCTCGGCGCGCACGGCCAGGTCGACGATGACCGCCGGGTCGCCGAACGGCCCGAAGGGCGGCAGGTACACCCCGCGCTGCAGCCGTTCCTCAGCCACGCTCCTCCCCCGTCGTCACCGCCAAACTCTCCCATGCCTTGGCTCACCACGGTGGCCCGGAGCGGGCTTAAGCCGAGCTCTTGGGGGATCGGCGACTACCACCCCGTCGTCGGACACAGATACGAGTGCCCCGGGGGCACTCTGAGAACGATTCCGACTCGCTCCGGCGGGACACTTACCTGCCGGTGCCCCTCCAGCACGGCATGGAGAATCGCGTTACCGCGACCCGAAGATCGTTCGATAGTCTAATGATGTGAGCATCGAACGAAGTGTGCAGGCCGCCAGAGCCGCGGCGCGGCTGGCCAAGGCCGTGGAGACCGCCCTGGGCGAGATCGGGCTGTCCATGCCCCAGTACCGCCTGCTGGCGCTGCTCTCCGACGGGTCCGCGGCAGCCACCGCCCTCGCCGACCGGCTGGCGGTGAGCCGCCCGAGCATCACCGCCCTGGTCGACGGGCTGGTGGAACGGGGTCTGGTGGAGCGCCAGGCCGATGCTGCCGACCGCCGACGCGTCTCCCACGTCCTGACCCCCGTCGGCCAGCGGACGCTCGCCCAGGGCGACGAGGCCATCGCCGCCCGGCTGGCGTGGCTCACGTCGCACGTCGACGAGACCCAGGCGGCGAGCGCGATGGATGGCCTGATGGTGTGGCGCGACACCCTCGACGCCGCCCGGCAGCAAAAGGTGGAGACGGCCCGGTGATCTCCACCCTCGAGCACGACCTCGACCGCCTCGCCACCCCCGACCTCGACGTCGGTTCCCCCTACGAGCCCGTCGGCGTGTCCGCGCGCTACGGACCACCCAAGGCGACCATCCACCCCGACCGCGACCGCTCGTGGCTGCGGCGCATGGGCCCACTGATCGCCGCCCGCAAGTTGGCCTTCACCGGCTCGCTGCTGGCGGCCCTGGTCGCCATGCTCGCCCAGGTGGCCGTCCCGCGGATCGTCATGGCCGGCATCGACAACGCCCTCACCGAGCCCCACACGTCAGAGATCATGCCCTTCGTCTGGGCGATACTCGCCCTCGGTGCAGTCCGGGGGGCCTTCACCTTCGTCTACCGCTACCACCTCTACCGAATCGCCTACGACCTCGAGTACGACCTGCGGGTCAACATGTTCACCAAGCTCACGGGCCTGTCGTTTTCGTTCTTCGACCGGGTCCAGTCGGGCCAGCTGATCTCCCGGGCCAACTCCGACATCCGCTCGGTGCAGATGTTCCTCACCTTCGCACCGCTCATGGCGCTGCAGGTGGTGAGCTTCCTGTTCGCGTTCGGACTCATGCTCGCCGTCCACGTCCCCCTCGCCATCGTGGCCCTGCTGCCGCTGCCCTTCGTGTACCTCGTCGGTGCGCGCATGCGCGACCTGATGTTCCCGATCTCGTGGATCGTGCAGTCCCGCCTGGCCGACGTGGCGACCACCGTGGAGGAGAACGTCACCGGGGCCCGAGTGGTCAAGTCCTTCGCCGCCGAGGAGCCCCAGATCGCCCACCTCGCCGGCGCCGCCCGGCGTCTGCGGTGGGCGGCAGTCCGCCAGATCGACGTCCGGGCCGGCTACGGCCCGCTCATGGAGAACCTCCCCCGCGTCGGCATGGCGCTGGTGTTGCTCTACGGCGGCATCCTCACCATCAACGGCCAGGTCACGGTGGGCACCCTCGTGGCGTTCTCCACCTACGTGGTCATGCTCCAGGCGCCGTTCCGGATGCTCGGCTTCCTGCTGCTGCTCAGCCAGCGGGCCTCGGCCTCGGCGGGGCGCATCTTCGAGGTCCTCGACGAGCAGCCCGCGATCGCCGACCGTCCCGGCGCCGTCGACCTCGTGGACCCCGAGGGCGAGGTGCGCTTCGAGGACGTCACCTTCCGCTACGGCCACGGGCTCACCGTCCTCGACGGCCTCGACCTCACGCTCGCCCCGGGGGAGACCGTCGCCGTGGTGGGCCGCACGGGCAGCGGCAAGTCGACCCTCGCCCGCCTCCTCACCCGCTTCTACGACGTCGAGTCGGGCACGGTGCGCATCGACGGCCACGACGTGCGGGACCTGACGCTCGCCAGCCTCCGGGCCCAGGTCGCGATGGTCCTCGACGAGCCGTTCCTCTTCTCGGCCACGATCCGCGAGAACATCGCCTACGGCCGGCCGGACGCCACCGACGACGAGGTCCGGGCCGCCGCCGTCGCGGCCGACGCCGCCGGCTTCATCGACGACCTGCCCGTCGGCTACGACACCGAGGTGGGCGAGCGGGGCTACACGCTCTCCGGTGGCCAACGTCAGCGAATCGCCATCGCGCGGACCCTGCTGATCGACCCGAGGGTGCTCATCCTCGACGATGCCACCAGCGCCATCGACGTCCACGTGGAGGAGCGCATCCACCGTGCCCTCGCCGAGCTGCTGGGGCGGCGCACGACCCTCGTCATCGCCCACCGCCTCTCCACCATCGCCCTGGCCGACCGCGTGGTCCTGCTCGAGGACGGACGGATCGTCGCCGACGGCACCCACAGCGAGCTCATGGCAAGCGAGCCGAGGTACACCGAGGTGCTCGCCCACGTCGAGGAGGAGTCCGCTGCGGCCGAGGCGAGTGCCGCGGCCGGCGGTCTCGTCGACGTGACCGACTTCAACGATGCGGAGGTGCGCTGATGGCGTGGGGTGGTGGTGGTGGCGGCATGGGCTTCGGCGGCGGCGGGCCGGCGGGGAACCCAGGGGGTGGGCTGCCCTTCGCCGGCATCCCGCCCGAGCTCCAGAGCAGGGTCGACACCCTGCTCGAGACGGAGCCCGAGCACCCGGAGCAGGAGCCCGTCGAGTTCAGCCACGCCGAGTTCGACCGGCGCCCGTTCACGCTGCGCCGGTTCCTCGGCGGCCATCGCCTGGCCCTCGTCGGCGCGTTCGCCCTCGTCGTCATCGAGACGGTGGCCATGCAGGCCGGACCGCTCCTGACCCAGATCGGCATCGACCGCGGCATCCAGGAAGGCAGCACCACCACCCTCGTGGTCGTGTCGGTCCTCTACTTCGCGGCGGTGGCCCTGAACGCGATGTCCAGCGCCGCCCGCATCGCCTGGACGGGGCGCGTGGGCGAGACCCTCATGTTCCAGCTTCGGGTCCGCATCTTCTCCCACCTCCAGCGGCTGTCGGTGCCCTTCTTCACCAAGGAGAAGGCCGGACGCCTCATGACGAGGATGACCAGCGACCTCGAGTCGCTCACCGCCCTGTTCCAGGACGGCCTGGTGCAGATGGTGGTGCAGGGCCTGACCATCATCGTGGTGACCACCATCCTCTTCACGATGAACGCCACCCTGGCGGCCATCACGCTCGTGGTGGTGGTACCCGGCATGGCCGCGCTCACGTGGTGGTTCCGGGGGGCCTCGCTGCGCACCTACGGCCTGGTGCGCGACCGCATCGCCGACGTGCTCGCCCACCTGCAGGAGAACCTCTCCGGCATCCGGATCGTCACCGCCCACAACCGCCAGCGGCACAACACCATCGAGCACCGCAACATCGCCGGCGACTACCGCTCCGCCAACGACGCGACGGCGCGGGTGGGAGCCATCTACGGCCCGAGCGTGGAGGCCATCGGCATCGCCGGCCAGGCGTTCATCCTCCTGGTGGGCGGGCGGATGGTGCTCGACGGCGACCTCATGATCGGTCAGCTGGCCGCCTTCGTGCTGTACCTCACGGCGTTCTTCGCCCCCATCCAGCAGATGGTGCAGCTCTACGACACCTACCAGAAGGGCCAGGCCTCGGTGGCCAAGCTCCAGGAGCTGCTCGCCACCGAGCCGAGCGTGGCCGAGGCTCCCGACGCGGCGGAGCTACCGCCCATCCTCGGCGAGATCCGCTTCGAGGACGTGACCTTCGCCTACGAGCCAGGGCGGCCGGTGCTGCGCGACGTCGACCTCACCATCGCCGCCGGCGAGACGTTCGCGCTGGTGGGCGCCACCGGCGCCGGCAAGTCGACCATGGCCAAGCTCGTCACCCGGTTCCACGACCCCGAGCAGGGCCGGGTCCTCATCGACGGCCACGATCTTCGCCGCTTGACCCTCACCTCGCTGCGCCGCCAGCTCGGCGTGGTGCCCCAGGAGGCGTTCCTCTTCGGCGGCTCGATGCGCGACAACATCGCCTTCGCCCGGCCCGCCGCCACCGAGGCCGAGGTGCTCGAGGCCTGCCGCGCTGTCGGCATCGACGACCTCGTCGACCGCCTCCCCCAGGGGATCGACACCCCCGTCCACGAGCGGGGCGTCGCCCTCTCGTCGGGTGAGCGCCAGCTCCTGGCCCTGGCACGCGCCTTCCTGGCCCGGCCGCGCGTCCTCGTGCTCGACGAGGCCACCTCCAACCTCGACCTGCGCTCCGAGTCCAAGATCGAGCACGCCCTCGACGTGCTCCTCGAGGGCCGCACCGCCATCGTGATCGCCCACCGCCTGGCCACGGCGATGCGGGCCGACCGCATCGGGGTCGTCGACGACGGCCGGATCGTGGAGCTGGGCAGCCACGACGAGCTGGTGGCTGCCGGCGGCCGATATGCCGCCATGTACGCCACGTGGGAGTCACACGCCGGAGTGGCCTGACCGACCTCAGGGCTGGTCCACGTCGACACGCTCCTGTCGCCCCTCGCGACGGGAGCGTGACGCGCCGATGAGGCCGTCGGCCATGATCGCCGGCGTCGGCTGCTTCAGCCCGCTGACCACCCCGACCTTGCTGAGGACCCAGAGGGCGTACCAGCTCGGGTCCCACTGGTACCAGTGGAAGGCCTGGCGGGCGCTGGCCTGGTAGTGGTGGTGGTTGTTGTGCCACCCCTCGCCGTTGGTCACCAGCGCGATGAGGAGCGAGTTCCGGCTCGTGTCGGAGGTGGCGTAGCGCCGCCTCCCCATCACGTGGGCGAGGGAGTTCACCAGGAAGGTCCCGTGCCAGAGCAGCACGGTCGAGAGGCCGAAGCCGACGACCAAGCCCGACCAGCCGCCGATCGCCAGGCAGGCCAGGGCCAGGAGGAGGGGGGCCAGGGCGTCGTGGCGCTCGACCCATCGCAGCTCGGGGTAGCGGGCGAGGTCGCGGACGCGGTCGAGGTCGGTCCCCTTGTGCTTGCGGCTGAGGATCCACCCCACATGGCTCCACCAGAACCCCTTGATCGGCGAGTGCACGTCGAGGTCGGTGTCGGCGTAGCGGTGGTGGACGCGGTGGTGCGCCGCCCACCACAGCGGCCCCTTCTGCATGGCGGTCGTGCCGCCCACCGCCATCACCAGCTGGGCCCAGCGGGGCAGGCGGTAGGAGCGGTGCGAGAAGTACCGGTGGTAGCCGGCGGTGATGAAGAACATGCGGCCGAAGTAGAGGGCCACGCACAGGACCACCGCTCGCGCCGAGACCCCGGTCCACACGGCCGCGAGAGGGATCAGGTGGAAGGCCAGGAACGGTACCGAGGTGAACCAGTCCAGCCGTTCGTCGGGTGCCGTCGTGGTCGCGGTCGTCATGGCAGGCGCTCCGAACCTCGGCGGGAAACCGCAGCCTACCGACCGGCAGGTCGGCTGCCACGTCGGGGCGTCAGGGGAGGCGCTGGAACCAGACCAACGAGGCACCGGCAGCCACCAGGAGCAGGGCGAACGCGCCGGCGGTGAACCACAGACCGATCTCCCGGTCCTCCGCCACCAAGCCGATGGAGCTACCGATGTCGTCGTAGACGGCGCCCAGCTCAGCGGCCGAACCGGCAGTGAACGCCGAGCCTCCCGTGGCGTCGGCCAGCGCCGCCAGCTCCTGCTCGTTGACCTCGACCGACACCAGCTGGCCCTCGTACTCGATCACCCCGCCGGGTGTCCCGAAAGCGATGGTGGTCACCGGCACCCCCGCCTGGCGCGCCGCCTCGGCCGCGACCTCGTTGGGGGACCCAACCGTCGTCTCGCCGTCGGAGAGCACCAGGATGTGGGCCGGCACCGGCTCGGCCCCCTCGGCCTCGGGCAGGGTGCGGATGGCGTCGAGGGAGGCCAGGACCGCCTCGCCGATGGCGGTGGCCTCGGCCAGCTCGAGGCGCCCGATGGCGGCCCGCACCGCGTCGCGGTCGGTCGTGGGTGGGACGAGCACCGAAGCCGAGCCGGCGAAGGCGACGAGGCCCAGGTTGATGCGCTCGGGCACCACCTCGGTGAACGACGTCGCCGCCTCCTTGGCGGCATCGAAGCGTGACGGCGCGATGTCGGTGGCGTCCATCGAGATCGAGACGTCGATGGCCAGCACGATCGTGGCCCGCTCCCGTGCCACGAGCTCCTCGCGCGCCGGCTGGGCCAGCGACGTGACGAGCGCCAGCATCGACCCCAGGACCAGGGCGGCGGGCAGGTGCCGCCGCCACCCCGGCCGTCTTGGCGCCACCGAGCCGAGCAGGGCGAGGTTGGTGAAGCGGACGGCGTACCTGCGGCGTCCTACGACCTGGAGGACGACGTAGGCGGCCGCCATCGCCACCACGACGAGGGCCAGCCACAGGCGGACCGGCTCGAGGAACGTCACGATGCCGTCCCGGGGCGGGGTGGACGGCGATGCCGGCGGCGGCGGTCGACGAAGCGCACCAGGTCGAGCAGCCAGTCGCGGTCGGTGCTGAGCACGAGGTGGTCGGCACCCGCTCCCCGGATGGCGGCAGCGATCGCCGCCCGCTCGGCAGCCGCGGCGTCGGCGTAGCGGGCCCGGACCTGGCGACGCCCTGTCTGCACCTCCAGGCGGGCACCGGTCTCGGGGTCGACGAGGTCGAGCAGGCCGACGTCGGGAAGCTCGAGCTCCCGCGGATCCACCACCTCGATGGCGACGACCTCGTGGCGGCCGGCGAGCGCCCGAAGCGGCCGCTCCCAGCCGGGCTGTCCGAGGAAGTCGCTCACCACCACGACCATGCCGCGCCGCTGGGCAAGCCGGGCGACCTCCCGGAGGGCGCCGCCGAGATCGGTCGCCCCACCTCCGTCACGCCTCGGGGAGGTGACCGTCCGGTGGAGCAGTGCCTGCAGGTGGTCCCGCCCGGGCCGGGCCGGCACCCGCTGGGTGCCGCCGGCGCTGACCAGGACGGCACCGATCCGGTTGCCCACACGGGCGGTGAGGTGGCCGACGGCGCCGACCGCCGCCACCGCCAGGTCACGCTTCTCGCAGGCAGCGGTGCCGAAGGCCAGGCTGGCCGACAGGTCGGCGACCACCCACGTCTCGAGCTCTCGGTCGGACACCGGGACGCGGACGTGGGCCTCCCCGGTGCGGGCGGTGACGTTCCAGTCGATGAGACGGACATCGTCGCCGGGGGCGTAGGACCGCGCCTCGCCCGGCTCGCTCCCCGGGCCCGGCCGCAGGCCCCGGTAGTCGCCCTGGAGCATGCCGTCGAGCCGGCGGGTGACGGCCAGCTCGAGCCGCCGAAGGACGGCCTCGGCACCCACGTCGACCGCCCTCGGGGGCGCGGGCTCCATCAGCCCGTCGACGACGCGGCCTCATCGGGGCGTCGCGACTCGACCATGGGCGCGGTCACCACCGAGAGGATGCGGGAGAGGATGGCGTCGGCCTCCACGCCCTCGGCGAGGGCCTCGTAGGAGAGCACCAGGCGGTGGCGGAGGACGTCGAAGGCCACGTCGAAGACGTCCTGGGGGACGGCGTAGTCGCGACCGCGGAGGAGGGCGAGGGCCCGGGCGGCTGCCACGAGGCCCAGGCTGCCGCGGGGGCTGGCCCCGTAGGCGATGTACGGCGCCAGCTCGGGCAGGCCGTGGTCGGCGGGGTGGCGGGTGGCGAGCACCAGGCGCACGGCGTAGTCGACGGTGCCGCCGTCGGCGAAGACCGCGTCGGCCGACGCCTGGAGGCGCACGAGCTCGTCGAGGCCGAGCACCTCGGTGGCCGTCGGGGGGTGGACACCCATGCGGCGCACCACCTCCATCTCCTCGCCCTGGCTCGGGTAGCCGACGATCAGCTTCATCAGGAAGCGGTCGCGCTGGGCCTCGGGGAGGGGGTAGACCCCCTCCGACTCGATGGGGTTCTGGGTGGCGAGCACCTGGAACGGCAGGGGCACGGGGTGGGTCACCCCCGCGATCGAGACGTGCTTCTCGGCCATCACCTCGAGGAGGGCGGACTGCACCTTGGCGGGCGCCCGGTTGATCTCGTCGGCGAGGACGAAGTTGGCGAAGATCGGCCCCAGCTCGACGTCGAAGCGCTCGCTCGACGTCCGGTAGATGCGGGTGCCCACGATGTCGGAGGGGACCAGGTCGGGCGTGAACTGCAGCCGCACGAAGCGGCCCCCGACGGCGCTGGCCACGGTCTCGATGGTGAGCGTCTTGGCCAGCCCCGGCACACCCTCGATGAGGCAGTGACCGCGCGCCAGGAGGCTGACGAGCACCCGCTCGAGCAACCGGTCCTGGCCGACGATGACCTTCTTGACCTCGAAGAGGACCCGCTCGAGCTGGGCGGCGTCGTCACGGGCAGGGGCCGGGTGCAGGCCGCGGGAGGGGTCCTGGGGGCGGTCGCTCACCGCCGCAACGCTACCGGCGCACCGCCGGGCCGCCGACGCGGGGCGTCAGGACATCCGCAGCTCGACGACCACCGATCCCTCCTCACCGGCGCGCTCGACGAGGGTCCCGCACCTCGTCGCCACCGCCCCGGCCACTCCCGCCGGCAGCTCAAAGGGGGCGACCTGGCCCCCGCCGGTGACCACGATCGTCAGCCCGTCCTGGGGGTTGTCGGCGAGCTCGACGTCGACCTCGTCGCAGCAGCGGGTGACCGCGGCGAGCACCTCCTGCGTGGCCCGCAGGGCCACGAGGGCGGTGGCGGCTGGCAGCGCCGCTCCGAGCGTGCCCCGGACCGCGGTGGGGACCCCCGCCTCCTCGCGCAGGCGGTCGAGCTCCCAGCGCACGGCGACCTCGAGCTGCGCTCCCGTCGAGCGCGCCGCATCGGCGTCCTCGAGTGGCACGACGGACTCGCGCCAGGCCCGCTCGGCCCGCTCCACCTCGAGCAGCCAGAGCGAGGTGGCCACGTCCTCGGCGACGCTTGCTCGCTCGCTCGCCTCCGTTGCCGCCCGCTCCGCGACCCGCAGCCCGTCCCGGGCTTGCTCGACATGCTCCTCGGCGTCGGCGAGCTCCGACCGCAGCGCTGCCACCATGGCGTCGGACCGCCGACCCGCGGCGCGGGCGCCGAGGTGCTCACGGACGAGCAGCACGGCGAGGGCCACGGCGAGGGCCACGGCGACCAGGCCTGCCACCACCTCCATGGGCCGGACGCTAGACCGACGCCGACGGCCTACGATCCTCCAACCCGACGAGGAGGCTCACCCAATGGCCGTCAGCGCGTACATCCTGATCCAGACCGAGGTCGGCAAGGCCGCCCAGGTTGCCGTGGAGGTCGGTGACATCGACGGCGTCGTGTCGTCCGAGGACGTCACCGGCCCCTACGACGTCATCGCCAGGGCCGAGTCCGGGACGGTCGACGACCTCGGCAAGATGGTCGTGAGCCGCGTCCAGATGATCGACGGCATCACCCGGACCCTGACCTGCACGGTGGTGCACCTCTAGGTTCGGGCGGTCGCCTGCGTCAGGCGGGACCGTGGAGGATCATGGCCCGGATGGCGAGGCCCATGAGGAACAGGCCGCCGAAGCCGTAGAGCAGGTACACCTGGCCGCGGAGCTGGGCCCGGTAGGAGTAGAGGATCCCCACCCCGATGAGGGCGACGAACCCGTAGAGCTGGTGCAGCTGCTCGACGGTGCGCCCCTCGCCCGCGACCAGCACCACGCCGACCACCACCTGGGCGACGATGGCGAGCTGCGCGGCCGCGGTGAACCACCACAGGGCGCGGCCCCGCAGGGTCTCGACGCCGTGGGCGGCCAGCGCCCATCCGCCGGCGATGCCGTTGCCGACGACCACCACCCACGCCCAGGCGACGTGGAGCTCGAGGAGGTCCAGGGGACGTGGAGTGGCTAGGCGGGGACGGCGGCCGCGGCAGCAGCGCGCGCCTCGCGGGAGGCCTCGGCCGAGACCTCGACGAGGTCGTCGATCTCCCCCTCAGAGAACCCGGCGAGCTGTCGGAAGCGCCGCGCCAGGTGCACCGGGCTGTCCTCGTCCTCACCTCGGAAACCGCCGAAGCTGAAGAGCTTGTCGACCGCCCGCTGGAACTCGAGGGCGCCCTTCTGGCGCTCGGGGTCGTTGGCGGTGATGCGACGCAGCCAGTCGGACCCCATCTTCACGTGGGTCACCTCGTCGGCCAGCATCCAGTCCTCGCAGAAGTACAGCACCGGGTCGGTGGTGGTCTCCCCGAACTCCCGCATCGTGTTGAACACGTCGATGGCAAGGCCCTCGAGGGCGCGGTTGACGCCGGTCAGGCGCAGCACGGGGTCGATGTTGCAGCCGGCCTCGTAGAGCATCGTCTGCTCGGCGAACTCACCCACCTCGGTGCCCATGTGCTCGTTGAGCTTGATGGCGATCTCGACGTGGCGGGCCTCGTCCCACGACTGGCGGGCCATGTCGAGCTTGAGCTGGAACGGTGCTTCGTCGCGCCCCTCACCGGTGGGGAAGTCCCAGCAAGTGCGCCCGGCGACCTCGAGGGCCTGGATCTCGCCCACGAAGATGCCGTGCATCAGCGCCCTGGCGGCATCGGGGGCGTCGGGCTCCTCGGGCGACAGGCCGCTGCGCTTGGCTCGGGGCACGTTGGCGTTGCGGGGATCGAAGATCCGCTCCTCGATCTTGGTGCGCTCGAAGCGCTCGTCCCGAGCGAGCTCCTCCACCGGCAGGATCTGCTTCACGTGCGACCACTCCTTCGACGCCGAGTCCTGGCGAACATGGCTGACAGTGGTATCAACCCTACCCAGCAGCCCTGGGCTCTGCTCCGTCAGTCGAGGCTCTCGAAGAGCGAGGTCTCCACGGTCTCGACCGGAGTCGGCACGCCGCGGCGGACGAACCACTCCGTGCCGAACGACTCGGCGAACGCGTCCTCGGGCATGGCCAGGAAGAACGACGTCTCGGCGATCTGGCTGGCGTGGGCCCGCATGGCCATGCGCTTCGAGGCGAGCTGGGCGCTGACGTCGACGCAGGTGGTGAGCTGTGCCTCCGGGGTGCCCATCTCGCTGACATCGGGCACGTCGTCGGGGAGGGCCATCCGGGTGTCCTCCCGGGCCCGCTCGACCAGCGCCCGGAAGTGGTCACGGTTCATGGTGGCCTCGTAGACGCGGCCCGTGCCGGCCAGCTCGGCGGCGCGCACGCCCACCCGATGGACCTGGATGTGGTCGGGGTGGCCGTAGCCGCCGTGGTCGTCGTAGACGGTGAGCACGTCGGCGTCCTCCTCGGTGAGGATCGCCGCGAGGCGCGCCGCTGCCTCCTCGACGTCGGCCTGCCAGAAGCACCCGGCTTCGTCGTTGGTGGGGAGCCCGATCATCCCCGAGTCGCTGTAGCCGAGGAACGCCACCCGGTCGACGCCGAGGATCAGGGCCGCTGCCTCAGTCTCGATGGTCCGGCGATCGGCCAGCGACTCACCCGGGCGGAGGACGCCGTCGGCCACCTCGCCCAGCTCGCCCCGGGTCGCGCACACCAGGACCACCCGGTGGCCGTCGGCGACGGCGGCCGCCATGGTGCCACCGGTGCTGATGGCCTCGTCGTCGGGGTGGGCGTGGAAGCAGACCAGCGTTGCCATGGCGAACAGTCTGGCCGAGTCAGCGGACGGCGCCGGCCTCGCGGAGCTTGGTGATGTCGCCCTCGCTGAATCCCCACTCGGCCAGGACCTCATCGCTGTGCTGGCCCGGGTGGGACGGCGGGCGCTGGATCTCGGGTGCGGTGCGGCTGAAGCGGGGCGCCGGTGACGGCTGCACCACGCCCTCGCGCTCGGTGAAGGTGCCCCGCGCCACGTTGTGGGGGTGGCGGTGGGCCTCGTCGAGCGACAGGACAGGGGCGAAGCAGACGTCGGTGTGCTCCATCAGCGCGCACCACTCGTCGCGGCTCTTGGTGCGGAAGACCTCGGCCATCCGCTCCTTGAGCGCCGGCCACTGCGAGCGGTCCATCTGCGCCGACCAGGCGTCGTCGTCGAGGCCGGCGAGACGCCGGAGCTCGGCGTAGAACTGCGGCTCGATGGAGCCGATGGAGACGTAGCGGCCGTCGCTGCACTCGTAGACGTCGTAGAAGGGGGCGCCGGTGTCGAGCATGTTGGTGCCTCGCTCCGGCTCCCAGAACCCCATGGCCTTGAAGCCGTAGAACATGGTCATGAGCGTGGCGGCACCGTCGACCATGGCGGCGTCGACGACCTGGCCCTCCCCCGAGGCCCTCGACTCGAGGAGGCCGCAGGCGATGCCGAAGGCGAGCATGAGGCCACCGCCACCGAAGTCGCCCACCAGGTTGAGCGGTGGGGTGGGGGGCTGTCCGGCGCGGCCGATGGGCTCGAGCGCGCCGGCGAGGGCGATGTAGTTGATGTCGTGGCCGGCGGCCGAGGCGTATGGGCCATCCTGACCCCAGCCGGTCATGCGGCCATAGACGAGCCTGGGGTTGCGAGCCAGGCAGTCGTCGGGGCCGATCCCGAGGCGCTCGGTCACACCGGGCCGGAAGCCCTCGATGAGGGCATCGGCCGACTCGACGAGGCGCAGCACGGCCTCGACGCCGTCCGGGTGCTTGAGGTCGACCCCGATCGAGCGCCGCCCGCGGTTGAGGACGTCCGCCGGAGGGGTGGCCGGGTCGCCGCCGGTCACCGCCTGGGCCCGGTCGACGCGGATCACGTCGGCACCCATGTCGGCGAGCATCATCGCCGCGAACGGTCCCGGCCCGATCCCGGCGATCTCGATGATGCGGATGCCCTGCAGCGGCCCGGCCACGTCAGGCGGCCTTCCGGGCGTGGGCGATGACGGCGGGGACGATCTCGTCCCATGCCGGCACCGGCAGGTTGTGGCCCATGCCCTCGATGGTCATCAGCTCGGCGCCGGGAACGGCCTTGGCAGTGGCCTCACCGCCCGTGTAGCCGACGAGCGGGTCGGCGTCGCCGTGGATCACGAGGAACGGCACGGCGACCGACCCGAGCCCCTCGGTGCGGTCACCGGAGGCGAGGATGGCGATGAGCTGGCGGCCCACGCCCACCGGGTAGTAGCCGCGGTCCCACTGGACCTCGGCGCGGCGGCGGGAGCGCTCGGCGTCGAAGGGGATGGTCGGGCCGTTGAGCAGCTGCTCGGCCGCCACCGTGGCCTCGAGGTACTGCTCTCGGCTCTGGGCCGGCGGGCGCACCAGGAGGGCCATGGCCTCCTCGCTGGCGCCGCCCACTGCGGGGTCGCCGGTCGTCGACATGATCGACGTGACGCTGCGGAGCCGCTCTGGCCGGCTGATGGCCATGGCCTGGACGATCATCCCGCCCATGGACGCGCCCACCACGTGGGCGCTCCCGATGCCGAGGGCGTCGAGCAGGCCGAAGGCGTCGTCGGCCATGTCCTGCACCAGGTAGGGCGCCTTCACCTCGCCGCCGGTGAAGGCGGCGACGAGGGCGCCGGGCACGTCGAGGGGTTCGTCGCTCTCGATCTTGGTGGAGCGGCCCACGTCGCGGTTGTCGTAGCGCACCACGAAGAACCCCTCGTCGGCGAACCGCTGGCAGAACGCGGCGTCCCAGGCGACCATCTGGGCCCCCAGTCCCATGACGAGGAGCAGCGGATCGCCGGCAGCATCGCCGAACGTCTCGTACTCCAGCTCGATCCCGTCTTGCACCTCTGCGGTCGACATGTCCGCATGCTCGCCGGTACTTGACCGAGCGGTCAAGTACGGGTGCCGTCGACCCCCTGGGCTGCCACCGACCGGACGTAGGGTTCGGCCATGGACCGCCACGGTGTTCGCACCGGCCTGCAGATCACCCGGGAGGACTACCACGGGCCGCTCGGCCAGCGCCTCGTGCACGAGCTGGCCGACGAGCTCGAGGAGCGCTACGCGGACATCGGCGACGACGACGCCGCCATCGAGGCGAGCCACGACTACCACGCCGAGATCGCACCCGGTGACCTGGCGCCACCCGCCGGCACCTACCTCGTGGCCTGGGTCGACGGCGCCGCCGTGGGGTGCGCCGGCCTGCGCCGCCACGGTCCGACGACCGGGGAGATCAAGCGGATGTGGACCGCACCGGCCGCCCGCGGGACCGGCGTGGCCCGGGCGCTGCTCGCCGCCCTCGAGGACGAGGCCCGGCGCCTCGGCTACCGGGCGGTGCGGCTCGAGACGGGCACGGGCCAACCGGAGGCCATTCGCCTGTATGCCTCCGCCGGCTACGAGCCCATCGACCCGTACGGGTACTACGCCGGCTCCTCGTCCAGTCGGTGCTTCGAGAAGCCCCTGGGCCCCGCCTGATCCGACGACGCCCCGCGCGGAGCGTCACCGTCGCCGCGACCGACGTTTGCGCTGCGCGCGATCCCGGGTAGGCAGCAATCCAACGCGACATGGCGGCACGACTGACGTCGTCCCGCCGAGGAGGTAGTCGGCATGGGTATCGGAGTGAGCGTTTTCCTCTTGGCACTGGGGGCGATCCTGACCTTCGCCATCTCGGTGACGGCCGAGGGCATCGACCTCAACACCGTGGGGGTCATCCTCATGATCGTCGGCGCCATCGGGCTCCTGCTCTCCATGCTCTTCTGGAGCAGCTTCTCGCCCTACGGCTCTGGGCGCACCGAGGAGACCGTGGTCCGGGAGGACCGCCGGCTCTAGCGGGCGCACCACCACGCGAACCAGCCTCGGCGGACCGGGTCCCACCCGGCCCGTCGGCGCGTCCGGGCTCAGCGGCGGCCGAGCAAGCGGGCCTTCTGCACCGAGAACTCCTCCTCCGTGAGGACGCCCCGCCGGCGCAGGCCGTCGAGGCGGTCGAGCTCCTCGGCCACCGACCCCGGGCGGTGGCCACCCGACAGGCGACGCTGGTTGTCCTCGATCCGGCGGTAGATCTCGTTCTGGATCGCCGAGGGCCGAGGGATGTCGGTGAAGTGCTGCCTCCCCCCCTCCCCCGCCGACTCGATCACGAGGTCGCCATAGCGCAGCACGCGCTCGAAGAGGCTCTGGTCGAAGAACACGGTGTTGACCCGCTCGAGGGGGATCTCGATCCCGCGCTTGGCCAGCACGCCCTCACGGGAGATCAGTCGGTCGGTGGTCACCACAAAGCTCGTGGTGGCCCAACGGGCGTAGCGGCCGACGAACCAGGCCAGAGCCACGACCGTCACCGCGCCGGCCCCCACGGTCGCCCAGTCGGGCGCCCGGTTGGCGGACAGGGCGACGAGCGCCACGAGCGCGAGCACCAGCGTCGCCGTCGGCCCGGCCAGGGACCACCAGTGCGGACGGAGGTCGGCCGCGACCTGCTCGTCGTCGTGGAGCAGCTTGCGCGGGAACGCCACGGCCGCGGAGCGTACCCCGCGCCGCTCGGGGCTCAGCGGTAGACGCGCCGCCGGAAGACGCGGTCGTCGGAGACGACACGGTCCAGGAAGAGCAGACCGTCGAGGTGGTCGAGCTCGTGTTGCACCGCCCTGGCCTCGAACGCGTCGCAGGTGAGGGTGCGCTCCCGGCCGGCGAGGTCGACGCCGCGCACCACGATCTCGGTGGCCCGGGGGACGTCGCCGGTGAGGTCGGGGACGCTCATGCACCCCTCGCGGCCCACCTCCACACCGGACGACGACACCACCACGGGGTCGAAGAGGACGACCTCGCCGTGGCACGAGCGGGCCTTCCGGTGTCCGGTGACGTCGATGCAGAACGCCCGGCGAGACACCCCGATCTGAGGCGCTGCCACCCCCACGCTGTGGTCCGCCGACCGCATGGCGTCGAGGAGGTCACGTCCGAGGCGGCGCGCCGCGTCGTCGAGCTCGCCCACGGGCACGCACGGCCGGGACAGCACCGGGTGCGGCAGCTGTAGGACGGGGGGCACGGCGGGCGAGGGCGGGTTCAGAGGACGTCGGCGTCGTCGGGCCGGAGGTGGACCTCGACCCCGAGGTCGCCAGCCACCCGGCGCAGCTCGTCACCGAGCTCGTCGGGGTCGACGTCGTCGGGGAGGACGACCTCGAGGAGCATCACGTACGCGGGGGCGCCGGCAGGGCCGACCACACGGGTGCTGAGGTCGGCCACGTTGGCCCCCCGGTCGGCGAGCAGCTGCGTCACCCGGTGGACGATGCCGGGCTGATCGGCACCGTAGACCGACACCGCCCAGGGCGAACCCGTGGCCCGGGCGCTGCCGGCGTCGTCGATTGGCCGCACCACGACGGTGAGCCCGAGCGGCGCCACCGCATCGACGAGGGCGGCCTCGAGGGCGTCGGCGCCCTCCTCATCGGGCACCTCCACCACCAGCATCATGGCGAAGTGGCCGCCGAGGATGGTCATGGCGGTGTCCTCGAGGTTGCCCCCGTGTTCGACCAGCACACCGGTGACGGTGGCGACGATGCCCGGACGGTCCACCCCGAAGGCGGTGACAGCGAGGTGGGCCACGGTGTCCGACGCTACCGCTCGGCCTCAGGCCCAACCCAGCTCGTCGAGGCGGTCGTCGTCGATCCCGAAGTGGTGGGCCACCTCGTGGATCACCGTGATGCGCACCTGCTCGACCACCTCCCCCTCGCTCCGGCAGCGCTGGCAGATGGGGAGGCGGTAGACGGTGATGCGGTCGGGCATCGCCAGGCTGTAGTCGCCTCGCTCGGTCAGCGGCACCCCCTGGTACAGGCCGAGGAGTCCCACACGGGACTGGTCGCGGACCTGGACGATGACGTTGTCCATCCGCCGCCCGAGCTCCTCGGGGATGGTGTCGAGGGCATCGGCAACCAGCTCCTCGAACCGCTCGGGGGTCACCTCGATCACCGGGCCGACGCTACCGGCGACCATCCACCGCCCTGTCACACCCCGTTCCTACGCTGCGGTGCGTGGACATCCCTGCGCTGCTCGACGGGCTCACCGATGCTCAGGTCGACGCCGTCACCTCCGATGGCGCCCCGCTGTGCATCCTCGCTGGCGCCGGGTCGGGCAAGACCCGTGTCCTCACCCGCCGAATCGCCCACCGGGTGGCCACGGACTCCGCCGACCCCCGCCACGTCCTCGCCCTCACCTTCACCCGCAAGGCGGCGGGCGAGCTCACCTCGCGCCTCGGCGCGCTCGGCGTGCGCGACACCGTCGCCGCCGGCACGTTCCACGGCGTCGCCTTCGCCCAGCTGCGCCGCCGCTGGGCCGACGCCGGGCGGCCGGCGCCCACCCTCCTCGAGCGCAAGGCCCGCATCCTCGGTCCCCTCCTCGGCCGGGCCGAGGGCGTGCAGCCCGGCGACGTGGCCAACGAGATCGAGTGGGCCAAGGCGCGCATGATCGATCCCGCCGGCTACGAGGCGGCCGCTCGCGCCGAAGGGCGCCAGCCACCGCTCCCCCCCGCCGAGCTGGCTGCCGTCTACGAGCGCTACGAGGAGGAGAAGCGCAGGCGTGGCCTCATCGACTTCGACGACATCCTCCTGCAGTGCGCCGCCGCCCTCGACACCGACGAGGGCTTCGCCCAGTCCCAGCGCTGGCAGCACCGTCACCTCTTCGTCGACGAGTTCCAGGACGTCAACCCCGTGCAGCACCACCTGCTCGAGGGGTGGCGGGGCCGCAGCAGCGACCTGTGCGTGGTCGGCGACCCCAACCAGGCCATCTACGCCTGGAACGGTGCCGACCCCCGCCACCTCACCAACTTCGCCGCCGCCCACCCGGGCGCCACCGTCGTCCACCTCACCGACAGCTTCCGCTCCAGCCCCCAGGTCCTGGCCGTGGCCGCCGCCGTCCTCACGGGCGCCACCGGCCGAGCCACCGGGCTGCGAGCCCACCGTCCCGACGGTCCGATCCCCACGGTCCGCTCCCACCCCACCGACGGTGACGAGGCCCGAGCCATCGCCCGGTCCCTTCGCGACCGTCGCCGGCCCGGCACCTCGTGGTCCCACCTCGCCGTGCTCACCCGCACCCATGCCCAGCTCGCCCTCCTCGAGGACGCCCTCCGCGACGCGGGCATCCCGTTCCGCGTCCGCGGCGGTGGCGCCCTGCTCCGCCGGCCCGAGGTGCAGGCAGCACTGGGGCACCTCCGGGACGGTCGCGGACCCCTCCACGCCCGGATCGCCGACCTCGACCTCCAGGTGCGCGCCGCCACCCCCGACGACGTCGAGGACGGTCCGGCTGCCGAGCGCCGGGCCGCCCTGGCCGAGATCGTTCGCCTCGGCCGCGAGTACCTGGCCCTCGACCGTGCCGGGTCCCCCGAAGGCTTCGCCGCCTGGCTCAGCGCCACGGTCGGCGTCGAGGCGGCCCGCAGGGGCGAGGCCGTCGAGCTCGCCACCTTCCACGCCGCCAAGGGCCTCGAGTGGCCGATCGTCTTCCTCGCCGGCCTCGAGCAGGGCCTGGTCCCCATCGGCGGCGCCGGTGACGCCGATCTCGACGAGGAGCGGCGGCTGCTCTACGTCGCCATCACGAGAGCCGAGCTCGAGCTCCACTGCTCGTGGGCGCGCCAGCGCACATTCGGCACCCGCACCGTGCCCCGGAGGCCGTCACCGTGGCTGGAGGAGATCGAGGCGGCGCGGGCCGCCCTGGCCGCCGGCGCCACCGGCGCCGAGTCCGACTGGCGCGACCGCATCATCGAGGAGCGCCGCCGCCTCCGCAGCGCCCGTGCGCTCTCCGGGCACCCCCGCGGGCCCGCCGTCACCGTCGGCCTCGGCGCCGACCCCGAGATCCTCGCCGCCCTACGGGCATGGCGGGCCGACGCGGCCCGCACCTCGGGGGTGCCGGCACCGGTGATCCTGCACGACACCACCCTCGCCGCCGTGGCCGAGGCCCGCCCGCGCGACCACGAGGCACTCATGTCCCTGCCAGGGCTCGGCCCCGTGAAGGCACACCGCTATGGCGACGCCATCCTCGGCGTCGTGGCCGCCGCCGGCGACAGCCGCTCCGACACCGCCGCCGCCTCCTAGTCTCCCCAGCGTGCACTTCGAGCTCGAGCAGCAGCTGCCCGGCTCGGTGGAGGCCGTCCTCGGCGTGCTGGTCGATCCTGACTTCGTCCCCCGCCTCGAGGCGCTCCCCCGCCTCGGCCAACCCGAGCTGCTCGAGCACCACGCTGACGACGGCGAGGTGCGCCAGCGGGTGCGCCACCGCTTCGTGGGCGACCTCCCGGGCCCGGTCACCGCCGTCCTCGACCCCGCCCGTCTCACCTGGGTGGAGGAGGTCACCTACGACCTCGGCCGGGCGACCGCCTCGTTCCTCATCGTGCCCGACCACTACGCCGACCGCCTCACCTGCCACGGCTCCTACGTGCTCGCACCTGTCGGCGCCGGCACCTGCCGGCGCGTCTCCGGCGAGCTCAAGGTTCGCTATCCGCTCGTCGGGCGCACCGTCGAGCGGGCCATCCTCTCTGGCATCGAGGAGCACCTGGCCGGCGAGGCGACCCTCATCGCCACCACCCTCGGCCCGGCCGGCTGACCTGCCGGCCGGGGTATCACTCCAGGGAACGGGTGCGCTGGGCGCCGGAGCCCTACTCGTCGTCGCGGCGGGCCATCATGGCGGCGATCTTGGCAAAGTCGACGCTGATGAAGATCCCCTCGGCCTCGGCGGTGAGGTCGTCGCCGGCGAAGAGCCGGCCGGAGGTGAACAGCTTGCGGCCCTCCTGACGGTCGAGGGTGGCCTCGAAGCGGAGGTCGGTGTGCAGGGGGGTCGGCCGGCGGTAGCGGACCGTCAGGGTCCCGGTCATGCCCGGGTTGCCGCCGAGCGACTGGGCCATCCCGAGGACTTCGTCGAAGGCGGCAGCGACGTAGCCGCCGTGCACGCTGCTCGGTGGACCCTCGTAGGCGGCACCGAAGCGGGCATGGCCGTGGATCGCGCCGCCGCGCACCTCGAGGCGAAGGGGCGGCGCCAACGGGTTGGCACCTCCGATGATCGGGCTGTGGTCGAAGAAGGCACGAGGGTCGCCAGCGTTGGCCGACTCGGCGAAGCCCTCGTAGAGGCGTCCCTGGCCGTGACCCTCCAGCTCGGCCAGGGCCGCCTCGAGGTGCTCGGCGGCGCCGGTGAGCGCCTCCAAGGGCGCCGCGGTGGCCACCAGCCGCTCGATGACCTCGCGGGTCGCGGCCGCCACTCGCCGCATCTCCGCCCGCCGTGGCGACAGGTCGTCGCCGCCGGCGGCGTTGAACCGCTCGACCCAGTCGCCCGAGGCTGCGTCCTCACCCATGGAGGCGCAACCTACCCGCCGCCACCGCCCACCCCTGACTGCACGGGAGGCGACGACACCGGCCCGGAGGGATCAGGCCTCTGTGCCGTCCGACTCCACGGCGCGCGGCACCGCACGCTTCCTTGTCGCCGTCTTGGCGGCCGTGGCCTTCTTGGCGGTGGCCTTCTTGGCGGGTGCTGTCTTGACCGCGGCCTTCTTGGCGGGTGCTGTCTTCGGTGCCGCCTTCTTGGCGGTGGCCTTCTTGGCGGGTGCTGTCTTCGGCGCCGCCTTCTTGGCGGTGGCCTTCTTGACCGTGGCCTTCTTGACGGGTGCTGTCTTCGGCGCCGCCTTCTTGACGGTGGCCTTCTTCGCCGTGGCCTTCTTCGCCGTGGCCTTCTTCGCCCCAGCCTTCTTGGCAGATGCCTTCTCGACGCCGGTGGCGGCGGCCCGCCTGGCTGCCGCCCGGCGCTTGGCCGGTGTGGGCTCGGTGGTCGGCTCGCCGACGGCGACGTCGAGAGCAGGCAGCGCCTCCTCGG
>DATKDW010000046.1 GCA_035512495.1 Acidimicrobiales bacterium | reverse complement strand
CCGACGAGACGACGACCTTGAGTGACGAGATGTCCCAGCGCTCCGGCTCGGCATCGAGCGCGGCCAGGATCGGGCGGGCGAACGCGTCGCCGACGATGGCGGTGTTGTTGACCTGCTTGTCCTGCACGGCGTCGAGCAGCTCGACGGGATCGAAGCTCGACGTGGTGAGCGTCACGACCGACCCGCCGACGGTGAGGGCGGTGAAGGCGTTGAACGCACCGGTGCCGTGCATCAGCGGGCATGCCGGCAGGGTCCGGATGCCGGGGGTGGAGACGGCCTGGCGCAGGTGGTCGAGGTCGGCGTCCTCGGGCAGCTTGCGGGCCCGGGGGGCGCCGTCGTTGAGGACCAGGAGCAGGTCGTCGCTGCGCCACATGACGCCCTTCGGCATCCCGGTCGTGCCGCCGGTGTAGAGCAGGTAGAGCGAGTCGTCGGAGCGGCCCCACGGGCTCGACGCGCGGCTCGCGCCGCTGGTGGCGGCCGCCTCGAACGACGTCGCCCACTCCGGGCACGCGCCGTGCCCGTCGTCGACCCACAGCCAGACCCGCACGCCCGGTACCCGGTCACGGATGTGCTCGACCCGCTCGGTGAACTGCCCTTCGAAGACCACGGCCGAGGTGTCGGCGTTGTCCCACAGGTAGAGCAGCTCGTCCTCGACGTAGCGGTAGTTGGTGTTCACCGGGGCGAGGCCGAGCTTGAACGAGGCGAAGACCGCCTCGAGGTACTCGGGCCGGTTGGTGAGGTACTGGGCGACGCTCGTGCCCTCGGCGACGCCGCCTTCCAGCAGCGCGGCGGCGACGCCATCGGCCCGGGCGTCGAAGTCGCCCCACGTCCGGACGAGGTCGCCGTGCAGCAGGGCAGGGGCCTCGGGGAGGGTCTCGGCGACCGTCTCCCAGGCGTCGGCGAAGTTCCATCCGGGCATGCCCGGCACCCTACGCAGGGCTCGCCCCAGCCCTGCCCATCGGGAACTGCCGGTGCTGGTGTCGCGCGCCGTTCAGGCGGCGCGTCGGCGGCGTGTGCCGAGCCCGGTGAGCCCGACCACGAGCAGCACGGCGATGCCAGCGACCCACGGGTGGTGGGCGGTGCGGGGGTCGCCCGAGTAGCTGGTGCGGGCCAGGTCGACGCCGGTGACCGCATCGCGCTCGCCGCCGGGCCCCCTGACGCCCGGAGGTGGACCAGCGTGGTCGGCCCGTCCTGGATCGAGCGGCCTGCGCCCCGGACCGTCGTCGTCACCGCCGGCGTCAGCGTCCGGGTCCCGCTCGGGGATCCCCACCGTCCAGCGCTCGCTGCCGTCGGCCTGGGCCTGGCGGGCGTAGGCCAGCCACACGTCGCCGAGACCGTCCGTCGCCTGGCGGAGGAGCTCGTTGTCCCAGCCGTTCGCCGGCACGCCAGCGCCGGCGTGGCCGTCGGCCTGGCAGGCGAGCTCCCCGTCGGCCCATGCCGCTGGCTGCGTGGAGGCAACCCAACCCCCGTCAGCGGTCCGGCACGCGACGGGCAGCGCCGACTCGCAGGGCCGCGAGTCGAACCGGCCGTCGTCGCCCTGGGCGGCGCACGCCGCCGCCGGGTCGTCCGGGTCGGCGTCGTCCCGCCAGCTCCACACCAGGGCCGGCAGGCGCTCGTCGCCGGGGTGGATCTGGTCGAGGCCCGGGAAGTTCACGCCGCAGCGGACCATGGACGCGGCGACCTCGGGCGAGATGTGCGACCCGCCGTTGACCATCAGGGACAGGAACGTGGAGTCCTCGAAGCGGCGGACGAAGGTGTTCTCGTAGTCGCGTGCTTCCCGCTCGGCCTCGCACGTGGTGCCGGCGAGGTAGTCGGTGACCGAGCCACCTTCCTTCCACACTCCACCCCGCTGGAACACGAAGTCGGTCCAGCCAGCCGGGCCGCAGTTGCCGGTGACGAGCACCTGGGCACCGCCGGCGAGGAGCTCCCGCTTGGTGCGGGTGAGGGGCAGGTCCTGGCAGTCGGCGTTCGGTTCAGGCCGGTACAGGAGGTCGCCGAGGTGGCGATCGAGCGACTCGACCGCCGAGGCGTGGGCGGCGTCGGACCCGTCGAGCTGGTTCTCGAGGTACAGCACCACCAGCTCGCCCTCGGCCTCGGGGCGCTCGAACCAAGCGGCCAGCTCGGCCAGGTGGTCGTCGAAGGTGCGGTCGACCGAGCAGCCGGGGTGGACCGAACCGGCCGGGGTCTGCGCCGACTGGCCGTGGCACTGCACGACGGCGCGGAAGCCGTGCTCGGGGTCGCCCGTCGGGTGCGGGGTCCAGTGCAGGTCGATCTCGATGCCCCGCATGCCGAGTCGCAGCTGGTCGGTGACCGAGACGACCTGGTTGGCGTCATTGATGGTGAGCGACGGGTCGTACGCCGTCGAGTTGCCGGAGTTGTGCGTGCTCGGGATCAGGGCCTCGAGGAGCGGGACGTCGAGGTCCAGCTCCCGTTGCAGGTCGAGGGCCCGGGCGACCCAACCCTGCTCGTAGGCCTGCATCGCGGACTCGTGGACCGGCCGGCCGTCGATCGAGGGGCACACCGGCTCCTGCGCGGGCGGCACCCGACGGCAGTGCTGGGCGGCGAGCCAGATGGCGCGCTCGAGCCCGCCGCAGGTGCGGGGGCCGGCTTCGGGTACGGCGGTGAGCGGGTCGCACGCCTCGACGGCATCAGCCGTCGACTGGGCGACCGCCGGTGGGGCGGTGATCAGCGGCAGCGCGCCCAGGGTGGCGAGCGCCACCACCGCTCGCACCAGCAACCCCGACCATGACCTGTGACCGTGCACGACACTCTCCCCGTAGACCTGGGGAGAGGTTCGCTGCGGAGGTGGCTGTGCCCTGCCCTACGACGCGAGATCGGCGAGGATGCCGGCGTTGGCCGGGTGGCGCAGCTTGCTCATCGCCCGGGCCTCGATCTGGCGGATGCGCTCCCGGGTGAGGTCGAAGTGGCGACCGACCTCGTCGAGGGTGCGGGGCTCGTGGCCGTCGAGTCCGTAGCGCAGGATCAGGATGCGCTGCTCTCGCTCGTCGAGGCCCTTGAGGCCAGCGAGCACGTCGCCGCGGGTGGCCTCGGTGACGGCGTCGCCCTCGGGGTCGTCCTCGGCCACGGCGGCCAGGTCGCCGAGCGTCATGTCGCCGTCGTCGGACAGGCCGTCGTCGAGGGACTTGGCGATGCGGGCCGAGGCGAGGATCTCCTCGATCTTGGCCGGCGGGTGGCCGACCTCGACGGAGAGCTCGTCCAGGGTGGGCGGGCGGCCGAGCTTGGACTCGAGCATGCCGCGGGCCTTGTCGATCTGCTTCAGCAGGTCGTGGGCGTGCACCGGGAGGCGGATCGTGCGGGCGGTGTTGGCCACGCCGCGGGTGATGGCCTGGCGGATCCACCACGTGGCGTAGGTGGAGAACTTGAAGCCCTTGCGGTGATCGAACTTCTCCACCGCGTGGATGAGGCCGAGGTTGCCCTCCTGGATCAGGTCCAGCAGCGGCAGCTCGGTGCGGTGGTACTTCTTGGCGATGGAGACCACGAGGCGCAGGTTCGCGTTGACGAACTGCTCGGTGGCCCGGTCGCCGGCGCGCACCTGGCGGCGCATCTTGGCCTTCTCCGAGGGGGAGAGGTCATCGTCGGCGGCGAGGCGCTCGCGAGCCTCGACACCCGCCTGCACCAGAGCGCCGAGGCGGGCCTCGTCCTCCTTGGTGAGCAGAGCGTGGCGCCCGATGTCGTTCAGGTACAGCCTGACGATGTCCTCGTCGGACTCACCTGAGCGTGTGGCGCGTGCTGCGGGACTCACGGAAACGAGGACCTCCAAGAAGCGGGGCGAATTGCGTTCGGGTACACAAAAGTGCAACCGGTTGGTGGCACCGGCACAGGCCCGACTTCCGATGGTAACCCGAAACGGGCGCGCAGCGGGAAGAAAACCGGACGGGATCTGGGACCGGAGACGGGTCCTAGTGTGCCGCCGTGGACTTCGACTTCCCACCCCAGGACGACCCTCGCCGCCTCGCCGTGCGGGAGTGGCTGACCGCCAACCCCGAGCCGACGGGGCGCCAGCTGGCCGAGGCCGGCTACGTCGCACCCCACTGGCCCGAGCCGTGGGGCCTCGACGCCGATCCGATCCATCAGATCATCGTCGACGAAGAGCTCGCCGCCGCCGGGATCAAGCGCCCGTCGAACATGATCGGCATCGGTTGGGCTGGTCCCACCATCCTCCACGCCGGCACCGGCGAGCAGAAGGAGCGGTACCTGTTGCCGCTCCTCGCCGCCGAGGAGATCTGGTGCCAGCTGTTCTCCGAACCCGGTGCCGGTTCCGACCTGGCGAACCTCGGGACCCGGGCGGTGCGCGACGGGGACGAATGGGTCGTCAACGGACAGAAGATCTGGACCTCGATGGCCCACCAGTCGGCGTTCGGGATCCTCATCGCCCGCACCGACCCCGACGTGGCCAAGCACCAGGGCATCACCTACTTCATCTGCCCGATGGACGCCGAGGGCATCGAGATCCGCCCCATCATCGAGATGACGGGCGGGCACACCTTCAACGAGGTCTTCCTCACCGACGTGCGCATCCCCGACGCCAACCGCGTCGGCGACGTCCATGGCGGCTGGGCGCTGGCCAAGGTCACCCTCGGCAACGAGCGGGTCTCGCTGTCCTCCGGCGGTGCCCTGTGGGGGATGGGGCCGGCGGCTTCGGACCTGCTCGACGAGGTCCGGTCCGGGGGCGGGTGCGACGACCCCGTCGTCCGTGACCGCCTGGCCCAGCTCCACATCGAAGCCGAGCTCCTGCGCCTCATCCGGCTCCGCACCGTCACGGCCCGGATCCGGGGGGAGCAGCCCGGTCCCGAGGCGTCGATCCGCAAGATCCTCGCCGACGAGCACGGCCAGCGGATCATGGAGCTCGCCAAGGACCTGGCGGGCGCCCACGGCATGCTCGAGCACCAGCGGGCCGGTGGCAGCCCCGACCTGTGGGGCTGGCACTTCGGCTACCTGTTCGCCCCGGCCCTCACCGTCGGCGGCGGCACCGGCGACGTGCAGCGCAACATCGTCGCCGAGCGGGTGCTCGGTCTGCCCCACGACCTCGACGTCGAGGCCGGGAAGAGCTGGGCCGACGCGCGACGGGGGTGACCCATCTACGAAGGTCCTGAGTTCCGTCCGGTGGCGGCTGCCGTGCCAGCATTGGCGCCATGACCCTGGTCGAGCCCGAGGTGGCCACTGAGCCCGCGACCCCCGACGTCGATCCGGCCCTGATCGCCGCCGAGATCGGCAACGACGGCGTGCTGAAGCGCAAGTCCAAGGTCCGCGCCTTCACCCCGTTGCCCGGCGTGCCCGAGGGGACCCCGGGCAAGGTCGTCCTGGTCAACGGCTGGGACCTCTGGATCCGCTACCACGTCATGTTCGACAACGGCGTGAACCTCGGCTCGATCAACCGCGAGCACCTGGTGCCCGCCAAGCAGTACGACGAGATGGTCGACAAGCGCCGCCACGCGCTCGAGTCCGGCGCCTTCGACCGGGCCGAGGCCGAGGAGGCCGCCGCCGAGGGCGGTGAGGCCGATGCCGTGTCCGGCGAGGCCCCCGTCGTCAACGGCGTCTCCATCCCGCCGCACCTCATCGAGCGCTCGGCCGCAGCCCGCAAACGGCTCACCGGGGCGTAGTCCGACTCAGCGGGGCGCCAGCTCGGACCGGGATGCTCGGCACGCCTCAGATGCGTCGGCCGCGGCCCAGAAGCGACACGGCTACGCGGTGAGGGTCCCCGACGCCCGGGCGAGTGCCGCCTCGGCCTCGGCCACGAACCGCTCGACCAGCTCGGCGGCGGGGACCAGGTCCTGGATGCCGCCGGCGCCCTGGCCGGCGGGCCAGAACTCCTTGTCGGGGTCGAGGCCCTCGGGCCGGCCCTCGGCG
>DATKDW010000045.1 GCA_035512495.1 Acidimicrobiales bacterium | reverse complement strand
GGCGCAGCCCATGGACTCGGCCCACATCTTGTAGTCGGGCACCTCCTGGGACAGGAAGACCTCGGAGTACCGCTCCTCGTAGAACATCTCCTGCCACTGGCGGACCATGCCGAGGTAGCTGTTGTTCAAGATGGCGATCTTGACCGGGATCTTCTCGACCGAGGCGGTGACGAGCTCCTGGGCGGTCATCTGGAAGCAGCCGTCGCCGTCGATGGCCCAGACCATGCGGTCGGGGAAGGCGACCTTGGCGCCGATGGCGGCCGGCACCGAGAAGCCCATGGTGCCGAGCCCTCCGGAGTTGACCCAGGTGTAGGGGTGGTTGAAGTGCCAGTACTGGCTGGTCCACATCTGGTGCTGGCCGACGCCGGAGCAGACGATGGTGTCCGACGGCGTGTTGTCGCGCAGCGTCTCGAGCACGAACTGGGGCTTGAGCCGCTCACCCGCGACCGGCTGGTCGTAGTGCAGCGGGTGCTTCTCCTGCCAGCCGCTGAGCGTGGACCGCCACGCCGTGATGTCGGCCTGCGTGCGACCGCCGTCGAGCATCGAGCGGATGTTGGTCACCAGCTCCTCGATGATGAGGCGGGCGTCGCCGACGATGGGCACGTCGGGCGTGCGGTTCTTGCCCAGCTCGGCCGGGTCGATGTCGGCGTGGATGACCTTGGCCTTGGAGGCGAACTCGTCGAGCTTGCCGGTGACCCGGTCGTCGAAGCGGGCGCCGAGGGTGATGAGCAGGTCGCACTCCTGGAACGACATCACCGCGGTGTAGTTGCCGTGCATGCCGGGCATGCCCAGGCACAGCTCGTGGTCGTCGGGGAACGAGCCCCGGGCCATGAGCGTGGTGACCACGGGGATGCCGGTGAGCTCGGCCAGCTCCTTGAGCGCATCGGCGGCCCGGGCCTTGAGGATGCCGCCGCCGGCGTAGATCACCGGCTTCTCGGCGGCCAGGATCAACTCGGCCGCCTCCTTGATCTTCCTCGGGTGCCCCTTGGTGGTGGGCCGGTACCCGGGGAGGCCGGCGACGATCTCCGCGTCTGTCGGCCAGTACCAGTCGAGCGCCGAGCGCGGGTTGGTGGGGTCGACGATGTCCTTGGGGACGTCGATGAGGACCGGGCCGGGCCGGCCGGTGGTGGCGATGTGGAACGCCTCGCGCACGATGCGCGGGATGTCCTCGGCCCGGGCCACCAGGTAGTTGTGCTTGGTGATCGACATCGTGATGCCGGTGGTGTCGCACTCCTGGAACGCGTCGGTGCCGATGGCGGCGTAGGGCACCTGGCCGGTGATGCAGACCATCGGGACCGAGTCGAGGTAGGCGTCGGCCAGCGGGGTCACCACGTTGGTGGCGGCCGGGCCGGACGTGACCATGCAGACGCCGGGCTTGCCGGTGACGTGGGCGTAGCCCTCGGCCATGTGGCCGGCGCCCTGCTCGTGGCGCACGAGGACGTGGCGGATCGAGGAGTCGATGATCGGGTCGTAGACGGGCAGGATCGCCCCTCCCGGCAGGCCGAAGATGACCTCGACGCCCTCGAGCTCGAGCGCCCGGATGAGGGCTGCTCCGCCGTTGGTCGGTTCGTTCGGTTCCACGGGTGGTGCTCCTGGGTCTCTGCGGGGGCGAAAACGACGACGACCCCCCGAGACGGGAGGTCGTGGAGCGCACGCGCGACGGGGTGGTCGGGCGAGCGCTAGGCGAGGAGTACTACGAGGTGTCGGCGGACCATCCCGACCATCCTGCCACCGTGCGCCTGGCGCCGCCAACCCTGATCTACAGTTCTGGTCGAGTCGGAAGGGATGTCACCGGACCGCGTCGAATACCATGTCGGAGATGTCCCGATCGCGCGAGCCTGCGTGGTCGGGTCGGGGGCCCGTTGAGAGACGGGCACTACACCGTTGAGGAGCAATACATGCAGGTCAACCGCATCATCGTCAGATTCGCCGCCCTCGTTGGGCTGGCACTGGCACTCGCCGTCGGGTCCGCGACCATCGCCCCAACGTTCGCCGGAGCGCAGTACGAGGGCGAGTACGAGGGCGAGTACGAGGGCGAAGACGAGGGCGGCTACGAGGGCGAGGACGAGACCGCGCCGGACGAGACCGCCGCTCCCCCGCCCAGCGACGGCGGCTTCCTGCCCCAGACCGGTGGCGTGGCCCTCCTCGGCCTGGCTGGCGCGATCACGGTGTCCGGCCTGGCCCTGCGCCGCCTGATCAGCACCTGAGCACCTGAGCACCGTGGTCCGGCGCGGCCTGCTGGCCGCAGCCGGGCTGTACCTGACGATCCTCGCCGTCCATGCCCTCGTGGTGTGGGCGGCGTTGGGGTCGGCCCAGGACGACCTCCGCTCGATCTCGCTCGACTCGATCGAGCAGGCCGGCGGCATCCGCCCGGCGGTCCAGCCCGCCCTCGACGCGGTCGGTCGCGCCGACGCGTGGATCTCCAGCCCGGCGGTCGCGCCGCTGCGCGTCGTGCCGGTCGTCGGTGACCAGGTCGACGGGGTCCAGGCCATGGTCGAGCGGCTCGCCGCCGTGGCCGATGCCGGCGATGACGCCCTCGACGAGGTCGAAGCCGGGCTGGCCCGCACCGGCGAGCCCAGGGGGCGCGTCGCCCTCCTCGACACCGCCCTGCAGGCCATCGACGACGTGGAGGGGGCGGTCCTCGCCCTCCCCGCAGCCCGCACCGACGGCCTGCTCGGTCCCGTCCGCACGGCCCAGGCCCGCCTCGACACCGAGCTCGACGAGCTGCCCGAGCGCTTCGACGAGCTGCGCGGCCACCTGCGCACCACCCGCGAGCTGCTCGACGGACCGACCCGGATCCTGCTGCTGGCGGCCAACAACGCCGAGCACCGGGCGGGGATGGGCATGCACCTGTCGGCCGGGGTCATCACCCTCGAGGGCGGCGACTTCGAATCCAGCCGGTTCGTCCCCACGGTCCAGGTCACCGCGGCGACCGAGGGACGCGCCGACGTACCGGAGGACGTCGCCGCCCTGCACGGTCGGATCTGGGACATCGGCAAGGAGTGGCGCACCACCTCCACCACCCCGGACTTCCCCACCGCCGGCGCCATCTTCGACCAGCTGGCAGAGCTGGCCCCGATCGGTCCGGTCGACATGGTGGTCTCCCTCGACGTGCCGGCGCTGGCGATGATGCTGGACGCCACCGGCCCCGTCGAGGTCGACGGCGAGCTCGTGACGAGCGAAAACGCCGTCGACCTCTTGCTGCGCGACAACTACCTGCGCATGGGCGAGGAGTCCGAGGCCAACGAGCGCCGGGACCTGCAGAGCCGCATCGCCGGCACCATCTTCGACACCGTGACCGAGCGGGACCTCGACATCGTCGACCTCGCCGCTTCCCTGACCCGGGCGGCCGAGGGCCGGCACCTGATGGGCTGGTCGGAGGACCCCGACGTGCAGGCCCTGTGGGAGGCCCTCGGCGCCGACGGGGCCCTGACCGAGGACAGCTTCCTCGTCGCCGCCCAGAACGCCACCGCCTCCAAGCGGGACTACTACCTGGACCCGGAGGTCGACCTGATCCCGGTGGGCGATCCCGTCGACGGCCGGCGCCGGTACCGGGCGACCCTGACCCTCGCGAACCCGGTCGTGTCCCCGACGGCGCCCTACGTCGACAGCCTCAACCGGTTCGTGCCCGTCGGGGTCCACCGGGCCTACGTGACCTTCACCCTCCCGGGCTCGGCCGAGCGGGTGGACATCGTGACCGGTACCCCGAGCGGCGTCGGCACCGACGGACCGACGGTGGTCGCCGCATCCTGGCTGCGGGTGCCGGAGGGTGAGACCCGCACCACGGCGGTGGAGTTCGACCTGCCCGACGACCTCCGGCGCCTCGACCTCGTCCCCGGCGCCCGGGTCCGGCCCACCACCTACCGCTTCGGACCCCGGGTCGAGGTCACCGATGCCGTGCCCCGCCGGGTGCCGCTGCCCCGCGTCGCTGCGCTCCGACCCCAGGAGGCCCAGCCGCTGGCGGCGGCGGCCCTGATCGCCGGCCTGCTCGGAGTCATGCTGCTCGTGAACCGCTCCCGCCGGTTGGAGGGCCCCGAACCGGACCTGGCCGCGGCCCGTTCCGACGCGCGCCTCGCCGCCCTCGTGCTCGCCGTCGCCGCGGTGGTCGGGGTGCTGGCCGGCCTGGCGTAGACGGGCTCAGACGCCGGCGACGTCCTTGAGCTCCTCGAGGGACTCCTCGAGCAGGTGGCACAGGTCCCACAGGTCGGGCACCGCGTCGCGGCAGGCGACCAGGCCGAAGTCGCAGCGGCCGTTGTAGGACATGATCGTCATGTTCAGGCCCTGGGTGTCGGCGATGGCCGAGACCGGGATGTACGTCAGCATCTCGGCGCCGCCGGCGTACAGCGGGAACTGCGGGCCGGGCACGTTGGAGATGATCAGGTTGAACGGCGGGTCGATCCGGTTGGCGATGGCCGTGCGAGCCATGACGCGGGATGCCCGGGCGAAGATCGCCGGCGGTGCGAACTCTGCGACGTCGGTGAGCAGGTCACCCGGGATGGCCCCCAGGGTCTCCTTGGCCCGCAGGGTCTCCTCGTGGATGACCTTCAGCCGCTCGACCGGGTCGGCCACGTCGGTGGCGAGGGCCGCGAGCATGCCGGAGACCCGGTTGCCATAGCTGAGCGCCTCGTCCTCGGTGCGCACCGACACCGGGATGAGGCAGCGCAGCGACTCCTCGGGCAGCTCACCGTGCTTGTCCAGGTAGGTGCGAAGGGCGCCGGCGCACATGCCGAGCACCACGTCGTTCACGGTGACGCCGAGCGCGGTCTTGACCGCCTTGACCTCCTCGAGCGGCACGCTGGTGAACGCGAAGCGCCGGTGCGGGCCGATCTTGTTGTTGAACCGGGTGGAGGGGCGGGTGAGGCCGCCGGTGTGGGAGATCTCGACCGGGTTGTCCTCCTCCTCTCGGGGACCCTGCCCGAACAGCTGGGCCACCGGTTCGGGCACGGCCTTCGCCACGCTCCCCCAGTCGATGGCCCTGCCGATCTGGGGCGCCGCGCGGAGCAGGCGCAGCGCCAGCCGGCCCTGCTTGTACGGCCGGGTCGCCAGCGACGTGAGACCCCGCAGCAGCATCTCCTCCTGGGTGGGCACCTGCTCGGGCGGCGGGCACTCCCCCTCGCGAGCCGGCGCGTCCGGCTCCAGGTCGAGGATGTTGGCGAGCAGCTGGGCGCCGCCCACGCCGTCGATGGCGGCGTGGTGGATCTTGGTGAGCTGGGCGATGCGGCCGTCGGGCAGGCCGTGGATGACGTAGAGCTCCCAGAGGGGCCGGCTGCGGTCGAGGGGCCGGGCGATGAGGCGGCTGACCAGATCGGCGAGCTGCTCGTCGGTGCCGGGCGGCGGGACCGCGGTCTGGCGGATGTGGAAGTCGAGGTCCAGCTCGGGGTCCTCGATCCAGTACGGGTGGTCGAGGTCGAACGGGACCGAGACCAGGCGCCGGCGCATGGGATCGAGCAGGTGCAGCCGCTCCTCGAACAGGCGGCGGGTCTCTTCGTAGCCCCCGCCGTCACCGTCCTTCGGGTCGAAGAGGATCAACGACGAGACGTGACCGAACGTCGTCGGGCTCTCCATGTACAGGAACGAGGCGTCCACTCCGCTGAGCTGTTGCATGTCGACTGGTTCCCCGTGCGCGGTGCGATCTCCTGCTGCATCGTGACACGCGTGGGGTGAGCTGCGTCAGTCCTCGGGGGTCAGCAGCGGGTAGGCGCCGTCCTCGTCGTGGACCTCGCCGCCGGTCACCGGGGGGTTGAACGTGCAGATGACGCGCAGGTCCTCCTCGACGCGGAGCACGTGCCGGTCGTGGTCGTTCAGGAGGTAGATGGTGCCGGGGCGGATCTCGTGGACCTCGCCGGTGGCCTTGTCCTCGAGCGTCGCCTTGCCCTCGATGCAGTACACGCCCTCGAGGTGGTTCTTGTACCACATGTGCGTCTCGGTGCCGGTTCGCAGCACCGTGTCGTGCATGGAGAAGCCCATGCCGTCGTCGGCGAGCGAGAGCCGGCGCGACGACCAGTTGCCACCGTCGACATCGCGATCGGTGCCGACGATGTCCTGCAGGGTGCGGACGATCACGACGCCACCTC
>DATKDW010000044.1 GCA_035512495.1 Acidimicrobiales bacterium | reverse complement strand
AGGATGACCGGACCCGTCACGGGGACGTGCTCGCGCCCTTCCACCCTCACCCGGTAGGCGAGGTGGAGCACCGGGGTGAGCACCCCTTTGATGACCCAGTAGAGCACGCTCCCCCTCGTGGTTCGCCGTCGTCGCTGCGCGAGCGAGCGTAGGCGGCGCCGAGGCCGGGGGGAAGGGTGTCCCGGGTTCCCGGGATCAGGCGGTCCGCGATCCGAGCTCGACGTCGGCCACCGCGGTTCGCCGACCGAGGGGCGTCGACGCGAGCGCGCCCGACGGTTGCCTGACCGACGGTTGCCTGCGCCCCGGCTTCGCCGCGCCGCTCGTTGACCGGTCGGTCAAGTGCCCGTGTACCCTCCGGGCGATGCGCGAGAAGCTCACCCCGCGCGGCCGTGCCCGGCGCGAGCAGCTCCTCCGGGAGGCGGCCCGGCGCTTCGCGGAGCGGGGCTACCACCCCACGTCGGTCGCCGACGTGGTCGAGGGCTTGGGGGTGGGCAAGGGCGTCTTCTACTGGTACTTCTCCTCCAAGGAGGAGCTGTTCCTCGAGATCCTCCGCGAGGCCCAACACGAGCTGCGCCGGGTCCAGCAGGCCGCCATCGGCGACGAGCCCGACCCGGTGCGACGCATCGAGCGCGGCATCCGGGCCTCGATGGCCTGGCTCGATGATCACCGCGAGCTGTTCAACCTGTTCCAGTTCGCCGCCACCGAGGAGCGCTTCGCACCCGCCATGCAGCGGGGCCAGGACGTCGCGGTGGCCGACGCCGTCCGCCACGTCAAGGACGGCATGGTCGAGGGACGCATGCGCGACGGCGACCCCGAGATCCTCACCCACGCCATCCTCGGGGTCACCAACCACCTGGCTCGGGTCTTCCTCCACGACCGGGGCGTGGCGAGCGACGAGGTCGCCGACGCCGCGGTCGCCTTCTGCCTCGACGGCCTCCTCGGCCCCCGCCCCCGTTAGAGGTCGCCGAAGGCGCCTTCCTCTACAATTTGGTGAGGGCTCGCTTGAGGTTGCGGATCGCCTGGTTGATGCGCTGCTCGTTCTCGATGAGGGCGAAGCGGACGTAGCCGTCGCCACCAGGCCCGAACCCGACCCCTGGCGACGTGGCCACGTTGGCCTCGCGCACGAGGAGGCTGGCGAACTCGATGGAGCCCATCTCACGGTAGGGCTCCGGGATCGGGGCCCAGGCGAACATCGTGCCCTGCGGCTTCTCCATCTCCCAGCCGATGCGGCACAGCCCGTCGATGAGGGTGTCACGGCGGCTCTGGTAGCAGGCGCGCACCTCGGCGGGATAGTCGGGGGCCTCGTTCATGGCCACCGTGGCGGCGATCTGGATGGGCTGGAAGGTGCCGTAGTCGAGGTAGCTCTTGAGCTTGGCCAGCGCAGCCACGACCTCGGCGTTGCCGGCCATGAACGCCACCCGCCACCCTGCCATCGAGAACGACTTCGTCATCGAGTACAGCTCGACGGCGACCTCCTTGGCGCCCTCGGCCTGGAGGATCGAGGGAGGGTCGTAGCCGTCGAAGCCGAGGTCGGCGTAGGCGAAGTCGTGGACGATGACGACCTCGCGCTGGCGGGCGAAGTCGACGACCTTCTGCATGAACTCGAGGTCGACGCAGGTCGTGGTGGGGTTGTGGGGGAACGACAGCACGATGACCCGGGGCTTCGGCCACGAGTACTCGTAGCGCTCCACCAGGGTCTCGAAGAAGTCGGCCTCGGGCGTCCCCATGGCCCCCCCGCTGACGAGCGGACGGCCGAGCGGCATCTCCCGGACATCGGCACCGGCGAGGAGGGGCCCGTAGATGTGGATGGGGTACGACGGTGAGGGCACGAGGGCGGCGTCCCCCGGCTGCAGGAGCGTCCACATCAGGTGGCTGTAACCCTCCTTGGCTCCGATGGTGTTGATGACCTCGGTCTCCGGGTCGAGGCGGACGCCGAACTTGCGCAGGTAGAGGTCGGCGAACGCCTCGCGCAGCTTCGGGATGCCCCGGCTGGCCGAGTAGCGGTGGTTGCGCGAGTTGCGGGCGGCCTCGGCCAGCTTCTCGACCGCGATGTCCGGCGAGGGGATGTCGGGGTTGCCGAAGCCGAGGTCCACGACGTCCTCACCTGCTCGCCGGGCCTCCTTCTTCAGCCCATCGATGATGGTGAAGACGTACGGGGGCAGCGAGGTGACGCGACGGAACTCCACGACCCGATGCTAGAGGGCCCCACCAGGTCGACGATGACGGTGCGCGGCGCGCTACGTGCCGGCGACGCGCTCGGTGTCCCGCGCCAGCAGGGCGGCGCCGATGGCGCCTGCGCTCGCTCCCAGCTCGGCAGGCACGATCGCCACCGTCGGGCGCTGGCGTGGTGTGCCGAGCCGGCGGCCGAAGGCCTCCACGATGGGTGGAAGCAGCACGTCGCTCGCGGTGACCAGCCCGCCACCGACGACGCAGCGCTCGATGTCGAGGATCTGCACCAGGTTGGCGAGGCCGACCGCGAACCAGTCGGCGAAGACGTCGACGAGGGCGAGCGCATCGGGGTCGCCCTCGGCCGCAGCGCGGGTGACGTGCTCGCCCCGCACCGCCATGGGGTCGCCACCCGCCAAGGCGACCATGGCCCTGCCCTGGCCGGCGTCGGCGACCTCACGGGCGAGGCGTCCGAGGCCACTGCCGGACGCATAGCGCTCCCAGCACCCGCTGCGCCCGCACACGCACACGACCCCGTCCACGTCGACGACCATGTGGCCGATCTCGCCGGCGAAGCCGTGGGCGCCCCGGACGAGGCTGCCGGCAGCGATCAGTCCACCGCCGATGCCGGTGCCGAGGGTGACGAGGGCGACGTCGGCGACGCCGCGCGCGGCTCCGAGGAGGTGCTCCCCCCACAGCGCGACAGTGGCGTCGTTGTCGACGCGCCACCGCAGCCCGGTGGCCGCCTCGCCGAGCGACTGCACGTCGAGATCGGTCACCCCGGGCAGGTTCGGGGCGCCGCGCAGCACCCCGTTGCGGTCGACAAGCCCCGGCACGCCTGCCCCGACCGCCGTGGCGGCTCGACCAGCGTCCTCCTGCCGGAGGGCGGCCACCACCTCGACCATGGCATCGACGACCGCGCCGCCACCCAGCGGGGTTGGCCGTCGCACCTCGGCGACCACCTCACCGTCCGCGTCGACGACGACGCCGAGCACCTTGGTGCCCCCGACGTCGACGCCGATCGTCGGCGCGTCGCTCAATACCTGAGGATGGCGCCGATGCCGCCGAGCACGTCGAGGTCGGGGTTGTCACGGCAGGACTGCACGTTGCAGGACTGCACGAGCGCCTCCTCGACCGCCTCCTCGACCACGTCGCCCACGGCGTGCATCTCCGCCTCACAGACCGGGCAGGTGCGGCCGACGCGGGCGATGTGGCCGCAAGCCGCGCACCGCCAGCCCTCGTGGGCGAAGCCGACCGACACGAGCAGGGTCTCGACCCGCCGCTCGACGAGCGCCTTCAGCGTGCTGTCGAGGCCGGCGACCCCCCGTCGGTTGCCGCCGATCTCGTCGCGGAGGCGGGCGACGAGCTCCGCCTCCTTGCGCTGCTCGACCTCCGCTTCGACGGTGCGGGCGGCCTGACGGATCTCCTCGACGCTGGCGCTGGGGGCGACGGGGAGGCGTGCCTCGATGCGCTCCTGGAGGTAGGGGTGCAGGACCGACTCCAGCTCGGACGCGATCTCGTCCGGCGCCCCGATGATGAGGCGCTCGAAGTGTGAGGTCTTGAACACCTCGAAGGCGACCTCAGCGGCGTGGCGCAGGTGCTGGTGGGCGAGTGCCGCGACGTGGCTCTGGTTCTGGTCCTTCGTGTAGCTGTGGTCGGCGTCGTCCCCACGGGGCAGCTGCTCGAACAGCTCGGTGGTCTCCACCAGCTCCCCGAGCTCGAAGACGAACATGCGAGCCCGCTGCTTGTCGGCGAGGAGCACCCCGAAGGGGACGTGCTCGTCGACCACGACCTCCAGCTGGCGCACGTAGGGCGTGTGGTTGACCACCACCTGGTTGCGCACAGCCATCGGCAGCTCGATCACCCGCCAGAAGTCCTGGGCGGCGCAGGAGAAGAACGCCAACCCCCTCGTGTGGGAGCGGTCGATGCCCCCCTTGATGTGCTCCTCGATGCGCTCGAGGTCGGCGGCGACGGAACGGTCGGTGCTGGCGAGGGGCCGCACCGACCGCAACAAGAGGTCGAGCTGGTGGACGACGTCCTCGTGGCGAAGGAGGTGGGCGCCGTCAACATCGAGGTAGCAACTCGTGACCGGCGCCTCCTCTCCCTTGAACAGAGCCAGATCGCGGATGTCGTCCTCGGTGATGGCGACCACGGCACCTCCTGTAGGGGGTTCGGGGAGGCGAGTCTAGATGACGACCGCCTGTCCGCGCCGGGGAGACCAGCTGATCAGGAGACGTGGATGCGGCGCACCGGAGAGGGATCGTCGTCGGCGTCGTCCGCCCCGCGGTCCGCCGGCGTCGGCGCCGGCGGCGGGGCGTCCGGCCGCCTCAGCGTGGTGGCTGCCATGGCCTGCACCGTGCGGACGATCTCGCCCACGGCGCCGGGTTCGCGGACGAGCTCCTCGGCCACGTCGAGGAACGCCCGCGTGGCGGCGATCGCCTCGAGGGCGGCGGCCTGGAGGTGGTCGAGGCCCTCGCGCGTGCGCTCATCGTCGATCATGCGGTTGCCTCCACCGGTCGTCGGGGGCCGAAGCGGACCTCGAGCCGCCCCTCGAGCAGGGCGGCAGCTCCGACGGGCCGACGTCGGAGCGTGTCGGGCAGCACCATGGCACGACGGTGCGGCCCGACCCGGACCAGCAGCTCGTCGGTGTGGAGGCCCAGCTCGAGGTCGTCGTGGGTGGCGCCCGGCAACGGCAGGGAGAGGACCATCTCGTCGCCGTCGCGCTCGATGCCGAACGATTCGCCATCGTGCAGCCGGGCGCCGGCCTCGAGGTCGCCGTACAGGGCGTCGGCGAACCCGCGCAGGGCATCGAGGCCGACGAGCTCTTCGGGTGCCAGCTCGGCCCGCAGCACCGGCACCGGGGCGAAGCCCTCCTCGATGGCCTCCAGGTGGGTCGCGTGGGTGGCCTTCCAGGCCGTGAACCACGGGTCGGAGATCTCGTCGGGGAGGAGCCGGTTGGCGATCACGGCGTCGACCCGGTAGCCGAACAACGAGAGGTAGGTGTGGGTGCGGCGGGCCTCGGCGATGACCATGCGCTCGGGGTTGACCACCAGGCGCACGCTCGTGCGGGCCGGGTCGGTGAGCAGCTCCCGCACCCCGTCGAGGCGGTCGTAGAAGCGCCGGGTGGCCGCGAAGACGGCGTCACCGGCGACCGGCACGGAGCTCATCCGCGACAGGACCGGCCCGACCAGGCGCGTGACCCGGCGACCCATGGGGAAGATGCGGTCCATGTACCACGACAAGATCTCCGGCAACGACAGCAGCCTGAGGGTCTCGGCCGTCGGGGCGCAGTCGACCACCACGACGTCCCACTCCCCCGACTCGGCGTGGGTGCGGATGTCGGCGAGGGCGAAGACCTCGTCGAGGCCCGGCAGGACCGACAGCTCCTCGGCCTCGATCCCGTCGACCCCCGCCCACGAGAGGACCTCCACCAGGTAGGTGCGGATCTCGGCCCACGCCTCCTCCATGCGGTCCTGGGCGTCGAGCTGCTGGCCCCAGAGGTCGTCGCAGACGGGGCTGGCGAGCGGGCCGAGGGGCACGTCGAGGGCGTCGGACAGCGAGTGAGCCGGGTCGGTCGAGAGCACCATCGTCCGCTGGCCGGCCTCGGCGCAGCGCAGCGCGGTGGCGGCCGCCGTGGTGGTCTTGCCGACCCCACCCTTGCCGGTGAAGAGGAGGACCCTCGTCATCGGCTCACGCCGGGTCGACGGCGGTGCCCTCGCAGCGACGCTTCAGCTCGTCGAGGGCGGTGGTCATGATCTTTCCCTCGGCGCGACGCTTCACGAAGCCGGGCAGCGGCACGGCAAGCTCGATCTCGAGGTGGTAGGTCACCGCCGTCGACCCCGGGTCGCCCTCGACCGCCTCGAACAGGTACTCACCGTCGAGGCGTCGCATGATGTCGCCCTCCTCGAGGACCCACGCCAGGCGGCCAGGGGCGCCGTCGTGGTCGTATCGCAGCACGTAGCGGGCGCTGTGACCCATGGCGGCGGCACGGAAGGCCACCCGATCGGGACGACCGGCGTCGTCGCGCTCGAGCACGTCGGCCTCCTTGATGTCCCGGGCCCACTCGGGGTAGCGGCCGATGTCGAGCGCCACCTCGTAGCAGCGCCCTGGTGGCACCGCGATCGTCATGTGCTCGGTCGCCTGATCGGCCATCACCTCGGGTCTCCTCCACGTGCGCGGCGCGGGTGCATCGTGGCACGTCGACCTCGTCGGTGCCCAACAGGAGGCGTGCTCACCGGTCCCTCGCCGGAAACGACCCGTGCCGGGCGGCCCACAACCCGCAGAGGCCGAGGCCGAAGGTCGGCACCAGGATGCCGAACGCGACCGGGGTGAAGGGCCGCACCGACGCCGTGACGAGCGCCACCACCGCCTGGGCGGCGAGCGCACCGAGGAGGATCCGCCGCACCGGGGCCGGGGCCACCCCTCCGGTGAGGAGCCACGTCCCGGGGACCGAGACGACCTCGTACCGGCTGCGCCCCACGACCTGCAGGAACGACCAGACGAACGCGATGCTGCCGACGGCGAAGAGGGCGACGTCGAACACGGCGACGGGGGTGGCGAGCACGTCAGGCCAGATGGCAGCAACGCTGGCAGCGACGACGAAGGTGGCGGTGCCCACCACCGCCGTGACCACGATGAGGTCTCGCTGGAGGCCGGACACCTCGCCAGGCCCCTCGTCTCCCCGTGCGAACGAGCCCAGCATCACACCGTCGCCTCGATCGCCGCCCGGAGCCGGCCGGCCAGGAGGTCGTACGAGAACTCCTCGACGGCGCGGGCGCGCCCGACCGCCGCCATCGCCCGGCGGCGTCCCGGGTCGTCGAGGAGCTGCCCGAGGGCGTCGGCGACCTCGCCCACGTCATCGGGACGGCGCACGACCAGGCCGGTGGTGCCGTGGACGACGGCCTCGTCGGAGCCGCCGCTGGCGCCGGCGACCTGAGGCACGCCGGCGGCCGCCGCCTCGAGGAACACGATGCCGAAACCCTCCTGCTCGAGGCCGGCCCACCGATCGCGGCAGAGCATGGCGAAGACATCGCCGCACCCGTAGAGGGCGGGGAGGTCGTCGTCGGGCACCCGGCCGAGGAAGCGGACGGGGGCTCCCGTCGAGACGACCAGGCGCTCGAGGCGAGGGCGGTCTCGACCGCTCCCGGCGATGGCCACGAGCAGATCGGGACGAGCCGGTGCCAGCCGGGCCGCCGCCCGGATGAGCACGTCCATGCCCTTGCGGGGCACCAGCCGGCTGACGCTCACGATCAGCCGACCGTCGGTCGGGAGCCCGAGCGACCGGCGGGCGGCAGCCCGCGCCTCGTCGTCGAGGGGAACGAAGCGGTCGGCGTCGACGCCCGGAGGCACGACGGTGGTGAGCAGCGACCGGCCGGCGGCACGGTCCGCCTCGGCCGAGGGGTACCCGCCCGCGGCGACGACGTGGGTCGCCCCCCGCAGCACCCGCCGCAGCGCGGTCCGACCCGCGGGCAGTCGACCCGGGACGGTGACCTCGGCGCCGTGGACGACCACGGCGTAGGGACGGTCGAGGTGCGGCCCGATCAGGCCGACCGGCAGCGCCGGGTCGAGCACCACCAGCGACGCTCCCACCTCCTCGGCGAGGGCATCGACGCGGCGAACCAGCGAGCGGCGGGGCAGCAGCACCTTCTCGGTGGTGCGAACCACCCGGAACGGCTGCTCGGCGTCGAAGGCGGCGTCACCCTCGTAGGGCGTGGTGAGGACCGTCACCTCGTCGGGCGGCAGCCGCCGCCAGAGCTCCCACAGGTACGACTGGATCCCCCCGAGCTTGGGAGGGAAGTCGTTCGTGACGAGGAGGTGCGGCACGACGCCATGCTGGCACCGGTCGCCGCGGACCAGCGACCCGGCAGGCAACCGAGCCGGTCAGCGTCCCCGCAGTGGCTCGCGGCGCCTCGGACGCATCGGCAGGGATCCGTCGACCCCGGGGGTGGCGAGTCGGGCCATGTCGGCACGAAACGTCGGCCCACGCCGAGCCTCAGGTCCGGAGGCGGACTCGGACTCGGGCTGGGGCTCGGATGCTGCCGTGGTACCCCGCCGGGAGTCGATGCGCACCACCGGTTCGCCATCGGGCACCTCCACGGGCGGCTCGGCGTCGGAAGGCCACGAGCCGACGGAGCCGTCCTGCGCCGGGCCCACGGCTGGGACGGCGTCGGTGACCGGACCTGCCGGCTCGACAGCGCCCGGCAGGTGGCCGGGAGCAGGAGGGACGACGGGCTCGGATGGAGCGACCGGCGAGGCCGGAGTCGGCGCGACGGTCGGCGCCGACCGGAGCGGCCCGGCCACCGGAGCGGCCGCCAGTAGCGGTGCCGCGACCCGCCCCGTGGCCACGACGGTCGATGCCGGCGACGTGGCGCCCGAGGCCTGACGCCGCGGGGCGGCGGGAACCGTTGCCGCGGCCTTGGTCGCCCGCCCGGCCCAACCGTCCCGAGTCCCTCGGCGGGCGGTAGCCACCGACCGCCCGGTGCGCCGCGTCGTCGCAGCGCGCCTCGTGACCGGGGCCTTCCTGGCGGGAGCCCTCTTCTTCTTCTTCGCCGCCGCCTTCCTGGCGGGAGCTTTCTTCTTCGCAGCGCTCCTCTTGGCCGCCACCTTCTTGGCCGCCTTCTTCTTCGCAGCGCTCCTCTTGGCGGGAGCCTTCTTCTTCGCAGCGCTCCTCTTGGCCGCCGCCTTCTTCGCCGCCGCCTTCTTCACCGCCGCCTTCTTCACCGCCGCCTTCTTCACCGCCACCTTCTTCACCGCCACCTTCTTGGCCGCCGCCTTCCTCGCCGCCGCCTTCTTCGCCGTGCTCCTCTTGGCGGCAGCCTTCTTCTCCGCTGCGCTCCTCTTGCCAGCAGCCTTCCTCGGGGCGGACGTGCGGGAGGCGCTGCGTCGGGTCGCCGTGGACGTCCCACGCCGGGCGCCGACGTGGCCCAGCTGCGAGCCGAGGCGGTTGTGGGAGCGCAGCGTCCCCGCCGTCTGGTCGAGCAGCCACTCGGCCCGCTGCTCCCGGCCCCGTGAGGTGTAGACGAAGCGCACGACCCAGAGGTCGTCGTCGAGCTGGTACGCCCCCCACGCGGCCTCGACCTCGTCGTCGGTCATGCGCACACCCCGGCCCGCGATGTTCCGGCGGACCGAGGGGCCGAGGGGGCGGCTGGACGGACCGACGCGAGGCTTGTCGAAGGTCAGGTCGAGCGCATGGCCGACCACCCTCGCCTGCTCGGCCAGCACGGGGGCAGCGAAGCGGGCCACCCAGTCGACCTCGGCCCCCGCCTCCCGGGCGACCTCCTCGATGGTCCAGCCGGCACGCAGACGCTCCTGCATCTCTCGCGGGGAGAGGACGCTCTCGGGTGCCGCCGGGCGGGAGGGAGCAGCCTTTGCCCCAACCTCGTCGTCGACATGATCGGCACCTGCCGCGAGGAGTGCCTGCCGGAGCTCGTCATCGACCGGGATGATGAAGCTGCCCGACTTGGCGCCCTGGCGGGTGCTGAAGATCAGGCCGTCGCGCTCCGTCGTGAACCCGACGAGGTGCAGCTCCTGCACGTGATCCCCCGGCCGTCGGGCTCGCTGGTCGAGCCATTCGCGCCGCGACGGTAGCAGCAGCATTCGCTGGCTCCGGGGACCCCGGGCAGGCGCGATCTGGACACATCGTCGAGCCGGAGGGGGATGGCCGGGTCAACCCGTTCGGCGAGCGTGGCGGAGCCGGGGGACGAGCCCCGCGGCCCCGAGCAGGCGCATGGCCCTGACCTCGGCCACGTCGATGATGACGGCCTCGTGGGCCGACCTGCCGCAGATGATGCTGACCACGCAGTCGTCACACGCCAGGGTGGCCTGCAGCTCGCAGTCGGCACAGTCGATCGTGAGCGAGGCGCCGCCCGGTTCCTCGACCGGTCCCCCACCCCACCTGCCTGTCGTCGATGCCATCTGGCCACCTGTCCTCTCCGGTGCTCCCACCGATCGATCCGCCCGCGGCACAACCTACGGAGGGGGTGTGACACCGAAGGTCCAGCAGCCCGAGGAGCCCGACGATCAGCCCTCGGCGGCGATGGCCTCAACGGCCCGGCCGCTCCCGCACCAGCGGCAGGAGACGTCCTCCACCTCCTCCTCCAGCACCTCGGTCTCCTCCACCACGAGGTCGCCGCCGACTGAGTAGTGGTGGAACGATCGTGTGCGGCAGCGCAGCGTCACATCGAAGCGGGTGACGTTGCCGCAGGCGTTGCACCGGTAGCGGGTGGGCATCGCCGGCGAGCGTACCTGCGCGCCGCTACGCCACCGGCCCAGGCCTCACCGCGACCCTCGGCATCGAACGCATGTTTGTCAGCCGAACACCCGTTCGCCTAGGGTCCCGTCATGCCCGCGCCGGCGCAGCGCTCCTTCGACGACCTCGGCACCCCTCTCCACGACGTCACGTTCTGCGTGGTCGACCTCGAGACCACCGGAGGCTCCGCCGCCGACTGCGCCATCACCGAGATCGGCGCGGTCAAGCTGCGGGGCGGCGAGTCCGTTGGTACGTTCGCCACCCTGGTGAACCCCGGCACGCCGGTGCCCCCCTTCATCACCGTCCTCACCGGCATCACCGAGGCCATGGTCCGGCCCGCCCCGCGCATCGAAGCGGTGCTGCCGTCGTTCCTCGAGTTCGCGGCGGGCACGGTGCTGGTCGCCCACAACGCCCGCTTCGACGTGACCTTCCTCGACACCGCCCTCGTCCGGCACGGCTACCCGCGGCTGGCCAACCCGGTCGTCGACACCTGCGCGCTGGCCCGACGGCTCGTGCGAGACGAGGTCCGCAACTGCAAGCTCGCCACGCTCGCCGAGCACTACCGGCTCCCCCACCAGCCAAGCCACCGGGCGCTCGCCGACGCCCTCGCCACCGGCGACCTCCTGCACGTGCTGCTCGAGCGGGCAGGCAGCCTCGGGGTCCTCGGCCTCGACGACCTCCTCTCCCTGCCCACCATCGTGGGCCACCCCGAGGCGGGGAAGCTCCGCCTCACCGACGGCCTGCCTCGCACCCCTGGCGTGTACCTGTTCCGCGACCGCGGCGGGAGGGTCCTCTACGTGGGCAAGGCGACGAACCTCCGGACGAGGGTCCGCTCCTACTTCTCGGGTGACCAACGGCGCAAGGTCGGCCAGCTGCTGCGCGAGACCGTCTCGGTCGACCACATCCCCACCACCAGCGCGCTCGAGGCAGCGGTGCTCGAGGTCCGCCTGATCCACCGTCACCTGCCCCGGTTCAACCGGCAGTCAACCACCTGGAGGCGCTACGCCTACCTCAAGCTCACCCTCGGCGAGCGCTTCCCCAGGCTGTCGGTCGTGAAGGCGGTGCGAGACGACGGCGCCCTCTACCTCGGCCCGCTGTCGTCGTCGTCGGCCGCCCGTCGCCTGGCCGACGCCATCGAGTGCGCGGCGCCGCTGCGCCGCTGCACGGCACGGCCCACGACGCGGGTGCTCCGCGGCGCGGCGTGCGCCCCTGCCCAGCTCGGGGTGGCCACCTGCCCGTGCGCCGGTGACATCAGCGAGGCCGACTACGCCGCCATCGTCGATCACGTGGTGCATGGCCTCACCGTCGACCCGTCGGTCCTCCTCGGAGTCCTCGAGGGGCGCATGCGATCCCTGGCCGTCGCAGAGCGCTACGAGGAAGCAGCCGAGATGCGCGAGCGAGCGGCCACCCTTGCCGGCGCCATCGCCCGCCAGCGGCGCCTCGACGGGCTGCGCCGGGCCGGTCGGCTCGTGGTGGCGCTGCCCGACGGGGCACGCGCCGAGCTGGTCGGCGGGGTCCTCTCGCTGGCGTGGGTCGGCGACCAACCATCGCTGCCGGCCTCGGCCGCCACGCCGGCACCCCTCGTGGTCCCCGGCGCCCCCCTCGACCGGGAGGCCGCCGACGAGGTGGCCTGCGTTGCCGCCTGGCTCGACAAGGAGGCCCACCGGGTGCGGGTGGTGTCGTGCGACGGCGAGCTCACCTCACCCGTCGTTGCGCTGCCCCGCTTCCAGCCGGTCGAGCCCGTCGTCGCCGGGGGCGCGGCAGCCAAGCGGGTCACCGTGCGGGCCCGGCCCGCGACGTCGTCGCCCTTCTTGGCTCGCTGAGGTGCCCCACGACGACTTGAGCGTGCCGAGAAGGCTCAGGTGTCGCCGATCTCGCCGCGCACGGCGTGCGAGACCGACGCCAGACGGGTGAGCGTGCGGGCGGCGGCGCCGGAGTCGACCGCCGCGGTGGCGGCGGCGTGGCCAGCAGGGAGGTCGTCGGCCACCCCGGCAGCCACGAGGCCGGCGGCGGCGTTGAGCAGCACCACATCTCGGTGCGCCCCGGCCTCGCCGTCGAGCACCCGGCGGGCAAGGTCGACGTTGGCGGCGACATCACCACCGGCGACGTCGCCACCGTGGCGCGGGATGCCGAGGTCGGCGGGATCGACCACATAGGTCCGCACCGCGTCGCCATCGATCTGGTGGACCGTGGAGGTGGTGGTCACCGTCAGCTCGTCGAGGCCATCGTGGCCGTACACGACCAGCGCCCGCTCCACCCCCCGGGCCTGGAGCACGCCGACCACCTTCTCGGCCAGGGAGGGGTCGCTCACCCCCAGGACCTGGCGTCGCACCCGGGCCGGGTTGCTGAGCGGGCCGAGGAGGTTGAACACCGTCGGCACCCCGAGGTCGCGGCGGACCGGCGCAGCGTGTCGCATGGCGGGGTGGAAGCGGGGGGCGAAGCAGAACGCCATGCCCACCTCCTCCAGGCAGCGCCGGACCCCGCGGGGCCCGAGGTCGGTGGCGACGCCGAGTGCCTCGAGCAGGTCGGCCGAGCTGCTGGTGGCGGTGGCCGCCCGCCCACCGTGCTTGCAGACCGGCGCACCGGCACCGGCCACCACGATGGCAGCGACGGTGGAGACGTTGAACGCAGCGGTGCGACGGGCGGCAGAGCCGCCGGTTCCGCAGGTATCGACCGGTGACATCCCCGGCGGGAGCTCGACCGGCTCGGAGGCGTCGAGCATGGCGGCGACGAGGCCGCTGAGCTCGTCGACGGTCTCGCCCTTCATGCGCAGGCCGATCACCAGGGCGGCGATCTGGCCCTCGCTGGCCCGCCCGGCCAGGACCTCGGTCAGGGCGGCCCCGCTCTGGGTGGAGGTGAGGTCCTCGCCCGCCACCAGCTGCCTCAGGACAGCCGGCCACCCACCGAGCTCGGAGAGGGTGACCGCGCCCACCGAATCAGGCCGTGCGACGGCGCTGGCGGATGATGCGGCGGCGCTCACGCTCGGTGGCTCCGCCCCACACCCCTTCGCGCTCCCGAGACGTCAGGGCGTACTCGAGGCACGCCTGGCGGACGGAGCACTGCTCGCACACGGCCTTCGCTGGCTCGGCCTCCTCGTCGGAGACCGGGTAGAAGACGTCCGGGTCGATTCCCCGGCACGCTGCGTGCTCGCGCCATTTCTTCGTCATCTTGGGGGGGTTCGTTCCTTGCGGTCGACGGCCGTACGGAAGGGCCGGCGAGGATCGTGATCGACCCGCGCTGCGGAGGTGGCAGTATTGACCAGCCCGGTCGGCTGAGTCCAGATGACGCCCGCCGCACCCCTCGACGCACGCGTCCTAGAGCTGGGCGCCTCCCTCGGCCGCCTCGGCGCCGCCCTCCGACGCCATGAGCAGCGAACGCACCTGCTCGGCTGGGTAGCGCCGGTGCCCGCCCGGCGTCCGCACCGAGGGGATCCGGCCCTTGCGGGCCCAGTCGGTCACAGCCCGCTCGGACACCTGGAACAGCAGGGCGACCTCCCTCGTCCGCAGGAGGCGGCCCTCGAAGCGCGACGGGACGTGATCGTCCCCGAAGAGCTCGACCACGAGGGCCTCCCGTTCGCTGCTGCCCGCTGTGGTCGCCACTCCCCCCCTGCCGTCTCTTCCGACGCTGCCGGTTGTGGCCCGCATCAGTGTGACCAGGCCACCACCGGCGGACAAGACCCGAGCAGGCCATTTCTGATGACCATCGTGACAATGGTCACACCGCACCGGGAGTATGCGTCCCGCACCGGTAGGTTCCCGGACATGACCTTCGACCGTCCCACGGCGCTGCGACGCCTCGCCGACGAGCACTTCGACGTGCTCGTCGTCGGTGGCGGCGTCACCGGCGCCGGCACCGCCCTCGACGCCGCCTCCCGAGGCCTTCGCACCGCCCTCGTCGAGCGACACGACTTCGCCTCGGGCACGTCGTCCAAGTCGTCCAAGCTGGTCCACGGCGGGCTGCGCTACCTCCAGCAGCGGGAGTTCCGCCTCGTCTACGAGGCCCTCGCGGAGCGCCAGAGGCTCCGACGCACCGCCCCCCACCTGGTGCGCCTGCTGCCCTTCCTGATCCCGGTGCTGGGCAAGGGCGGGGTGATCCACCCCAAGCTGGCCAAGGCGCTCAACAGCGCCCTGTGGCTCTACGACCTCACCGGCGGAGCCCGCATCGGCAAGCTCCACCAGCGGATCTCGGCCGAAGAGACGCTGGCCCACATGCCCACGCTGCGCGCCGAGCGCGTCGTCGGCGGCTTCGTGTACTACGACGCCCAGACCGACGACGCCCGCCTGACCCTGACCCTCGCCCGCACCGCCGCCGACCACGGCGCGGCCGTGGCCAACCGTTGCAGCGTCGTGGGCATCACCAAGGGCCTCGACGGCCGGGTGGCCGGCGTGACCGTCCGCCCCGAGGAAGGCGGCGCCGACATCGAGGTGGCAGCCTCAGTGGTGGTCAACGCCACCGGCGTCTGGAGCGACGAGGTCCGGGCCCTCGACGAGGGCGGCGATCCCGACAGCATCAGGCCGGCCAAGGGGATCCACATCACCGTGCCGTGGGACAAGGTCCGCAACGACATCGCCGCGGTCGTGCCAGTGCCCAAGGACAAGCGGTCGGTGTTCGTGGTGCCCGTGGCCAAGGGCGCCGGCACCGCTGACGACGGCCCCGACCGCACCTACGTCGGCACCACCGACACCGACTACGACGGCCCGCTCGACGACCCCCAGTGCACCCCCGACGACGTCGCCTACCTCCTCGGGGCGATCAACGCCTCGGTCTCCGAACCGCTCAGCACCGACGACGTGCTCGGCACGTGGGCCGGCCTCCGCCCCCTCGTCAAGGGTGCCGACGCCGAGAGCCGCACCGCCGACCTCTCCCGCCGGCACAAGGTCGCCGCCTCGGAGACGGGGATGATCACCGTCACCGGCGGCAAGCTCACCACCTACCGCAAGATGGCCGCCGACACCATCGACGCCGCGGTCGACGCCCTCGGCCGGGGCGGCCGGTCCCGCACCAAGAAGCTCCGGCTGCGCGGCGCCGAGGGCTTCACCGAGCTGGTGTCGGAGGCGACGTCGGCCGCCGAGCGCCTCGGCGTGACCGCTGAGCTGCTCGACCACCTCAGCCATCGCCACGGCGGCGACGCCCGGACCGTGGCGGCCATGGTGACCGCCGACCCCACGCTCGGCGAGCCCATCGTCGAGGGCCTCCCCTACGTCCGAGCGGAGGTCGTGTACGCCGTGCGCTACGAGATGGCCCGCACGGTCGACGACGTCTTGACCCGGCGGATGCCCGCGCGGTGGCTCGACGGCCTCGCGTCGGCGGATGCCGCCGATGAGACCGCCCGGCTGATGGCACCCGACCTGGGGTGGTCCCAGGACGAGGCCGCGGCCGAGGCCGAGGCCTTCCGGCGCTCGGTCATGGCCCAGCGGGCGGCCAGCGGGCTCCCCCAGACCACGACCCCAGCAGGACGGTGACCCCGATGAGCCTCCAACCCCTCCCCGGTACGCCCACCGAGCCGATCACCCTCGAGGCGGCGCCGGGCGGCGCCGTCACCAACCGCCTCTCGACCCCAGCTGCCGCCGTGGGCACCGAGGTCGTCGACGCCCTGCGCGCGGCGTGCGCCGAGGTCGAGGCCACCGACGCACGCGGCCTCGCCGAAGCCGGTCGCGACTGGTGGCCGCTCGCCATGCAGTGGGCGCTCGAGGGTCAGGTGCCCGGCCTCCCCTCGGTGATCGCCCGCCCCAGCAGCGCCACCGAGGTGGCGGCTGTGCTGCGGGTGTGCAGTGACGCCGTCGTCCCCGTCACCGCCGCCGGCGGCCGCAGCGGCGTCTGCGGCGCCAGCGTCCCCGTCCACGGAGGGGTCGTCCTCGACCTCACCGCCATGAGCGGGATCGTGTCGGTCGACGACGCATCTCTCACCGCCACGGTGCTCCCCGGCACCTTTGGCGACGCCCTCGAGGACCGCCTCCGGGCGGACCACGGCCTCACCCTCGGGCACTGGCCGCAGTCGATCGCGCTCTCCACCGTCGGCGGGTGGCTGGCCTGCCGATCGGCCGGCCAGCTCTCGACGCGCTACGGCAAGATCGAGGACATGGTCGTCGGCATGGAGGTCGCCTTGGCCGACGGCTCGGTGATCCGCACCGGCGGGGCGCCACGGGCCGCCGTCGGTCCCGACCTCAACCAGCTCTTCGTGGGCTCCGAGGGCACGCTCGGGATCGTCACCGAGGCCACCCTGCGCTGCCATCCCGTGCCGCCCGCCACCGTCCAGGGCGCGTGGGGCTTCGCCTCGTTCACCGAGGGCCTCGAGGCCTGCCGTCGCATCCTGCGCCGGGGCGCCACACCGGCGGTGCTGCGCCTCTACGACGCCACCGAGTCCCACCGCAGCTACGAGACGGGCGAGCGCCACGTGCTCCTCGTCCTCGACGAGGGCGACGCCCACGTGACCGGCGCCACCATGGCCGTGGTCGATGAGGAGTGTGCCGGCGTCGAGCGCCTCGACGATGGCCTCGTCGACCGGTGGATGTCCCACCGCAACGACGTGAGCGCGCTCGAAGGCCTCACCCGCAAGGGCTTCGTGGTCGACACCATGGAGATCGCCGCCCCGTGGGGGGCCCTGGGCGAGATCTACGAGGCGACGACTGCCGCCATCCTCGCCGTCGACGGCGCCATGGTCGCCTCGGCCCACCAGTCGCACAGCTACATCGACGGCGCCTGCCTCTACTTCACCTTCGCCGGCCGCCCCGAGACCGACGACCGGGAGCGCTTCTACGTCGAGGCGTGGGACGCCGGGACCCGAGCCGTGCTGGCCACCGGTGGCGCCCTCAGCCACCACCACGGGGTCGGCCTCAACCGCAGCCGCTTCGTCGCCGAGGCCCTCGGCGGCGGCCTCGACGTGCTCATCGCCCTCAAGGGGGCACTCGACCCCGCCGGTGTGCTCAACCCGGGCAAGCTCGGGCTCCCGAGCCCCTTCGGTGAGGTCGCCTGGCCGTGACCCGGGCTGTCGACCTGCGCGCCGTCGCCCTCGGCGCCACCGTGGTCGTCGCCGTGGCCCTGCCGCTCGCCGTCGCCGATGTGGTGGCTCGCGACGACGGCGAGGCGGGCCCGCTGTCGCTGCTCGCCTTCGTGGGCACCCTGGTGGTCTTCGTCGTGGGCGGGCACCTGGCGGCCCGGCGGGCGCCGGCTTCGCCCTACTCCACCAGCGCCCTCGCCGCCCTCGCCGGCTACGTCGTGGTCGCAGCAATCGGCGTGGCGAGTCGCACCATCCGCGGCGATGGTGTCAGCATCACCCGGATCGCGTTCAACGGGTTGCTGGCCTACGCCTGCGGCCTGCTCGGAGGAGCGCTCGCCAGCCGGCGGGCAGGGAAGGAAGCACCGCAGCCATGAGCATCCTCGTCGTCGACGTCGGCACGAGCGGCGTGCGCGCTGCGGTGGTGCGCGACGACGCCTCCGTCGAGGCCGTCCACCACCGGGAGGTCCTCCCCTCCTCCCCCATGCCGGGCTTCGTCGAGTTCGACGCCGCCGCCATGGCGGCCGGCGCCCTGGAGGTGGCCACGGCTGCTCTCGAGGCCGGGGGGCCGGTGGCCGCGGTCGGCATCGCCGCCCAGCGCGCGTCCACCATCGTCTGGGACCGCGCCACCGGCGAGCCGGTCGGGCCGGGTGTGGGTTGGCAGGACCTGCGCACCGCGGGCACGTGCCTCATGCTCCAACAGCAGGGGATCCGCGTCGCCCCCAACGCCAGCGCCACCAAGGCCGCCTTCCTGCTCGACATGGCCGATCCCGACCGGGCACGCGACCTGTGCGTCGGGACCGTCGACTCCTGGATCGCCTGGCACCTCTCCGGAGGCTCGCTGCACATCACCGACCTCTCCAACGCGGCCGTCACCGGGCTCATGCGGGCCGACGGCTCCGGCTGGGCACCCCACATCCTCGAGGCGCTCCGCATCGACGAGTCATCCCTCCCGACGGTCGTCGACTCCACCGGGGTCATGGGCGAGGCAACCGCCCTGCCCGGCGCGCCCCCCATCGCCGGCCTCGCAGGCGACCAGCAGGCCTCGCTCGTCGGCCAGGGCTGCGTGCGACCCGGCATGGCCAAGATCACCTTCGGCACCGGTGGGATGCTGGACCTCTGCGTCGGACCCGACCGGCCGTCGTTCGAGACACGGGGAGGCGGCGGGACGTTCCCGATCGTCGCCTGGCGAGCCGGCGGCGAGATCACCTGGGGCGTGGAGGCGATCATGCTCTCGGCCGGCACCGCCGTCGAGTGGCTCCGTGACGACCTCGGCATCATCGACACCGCCGCCGAGTCCCACGACGTGGCGTCATCGTGCGAGAGCGCCGATGGCGTCTGGTTCGTCCCCGCCCTCCTGGGGCTCGGGACCCCCGACTGGGACCACGGCGCGCGGGGCACCCTCCTGGGCGTTACCAGGGGCAGCGGACGAGCCGAGGTGGTGCGCGCCGTCCTCGAGGGCATCGCCCACCGGGGGGCAGACCTCGTGGAGGCGGCCGAGGCCGACGGCGGGCTCAGCATCCCCACGCTCCGGGTCGACGGTGGGATGAGCGCCAACCCCACCTTCATCCAGGCCCTCGCCGACACCACCCAGCGACCGGTGGAGGTGTCGCCCGTCCTCGAGGCCACCACCCTCGGCGCCGCCTTCCTCGCCGGCCTCGCGGTGGGGACCTGGGGCGGCTGGGACGACATCGCCGAGACCTGGAAGCCGCGGGCGGCGGTGGAGCCAGGGCGTGCCACCGACCGCGACCGCTGGCGAGAGGCACGGCGCCGGGCCGGCGGTTGGGTCCCCGAGCTGTCGGCGCTGGACTTCTGATGAGGCGCCTCACCACCGCCACCACGTCGCGCTGGGCCCTCGCCCTGGCTGCGCTCGCCGCGGGGCTCACCGGGACCACCCTCACCTCCACCGCGTTCGGCGCCTCGCCTGGCTCCCAGCCCGTGCGCATCATGGCCGTGGGCGACTCCATCACCGAGGGGGTGGCGCTCGACGGCACCTACCGCCCCTACCTGTGGCGAGCCCTCGGTGATCGTGGCCACCACGTCGACTTCGTCGGCGATCGCCACGGCATCCGCAACGGCGAGGACCGCCGCTACCGCTTCGACGCCGACCACCAGTCGTGGTCGGGCTGGCGGGCCGATCAGGTGGGGGACACCCTCGCTGCTGCGGCGGCCCGCCACCGACCCGACATCGTCCTCATCCACCTCGGCACCAACGACATCAACCAGCGCCGCAGCATCGGCCGTGCCGCGAGCGCCATCGAGGGCGCGATCAGGGCCGCCCAGGTGGGCAGCCCCGACGCCACCATCCTCGTGGCCCAGCTGATCGGCCGCGCCGGCTACCAGCGCCAGACCGCCGCCCTGAACCGGGCCATCGCCAGAGTGGTGGCCACCTCCTCGACGCCCCGCTCCCTCGTGGTCCTCGTCGACCACCACGACCGCTTCGAACCGAAGCGCCACACCCGCGACGGCACCCACCCCAACGCCGCCGGATCCCGACTGATGGCGCAGCGGTGGCTTGCCGCGGTGGAGGACGCCCTCGACCACCCGGCCCGGCGCATCCCGGCGGTCGCCAGGCGCTGAGCAGGCCGGCCGGGCGGGGTTGGCGGGACATCGCGCCGGTTGGCCCGCCCGCTCCCACCGGCTAGCCGCTGGCGCGAATCACATCCGTGTAACCGTCACACCCCAGTCCGTACCATGGGGGCATGACCGGCGGCGCCTCCACCACGCTCGAGCGCGCCGCGGCGCGCCTGGCCGACCTGCTCACCGGCACCGCCACCACAATCACCGAGCCGCGCCCCCATCCCGGTGCCGCCCTGGAGCTCTTCGACCAGGTCTCACTGCGCCCCCTCGCCCGCACCGAGGCCCCGGTGGAGTGTTGGGCGGTCGACGGCGGCCAGTCCGTGGTGGCCGACGCCCGCTGCCTCCAGCTGCTCGTCACCCGGGCGGCCCGGGTCCGCTACGCCGATGGCGCCTGCACCCTGGAGGACGACGGCACGCTGCGGGCCACGCTCCTCGGGGGCGAGGCGGAGCGGGCGGCAGCGGTCGAGGCCCTCGACGTGGTGGGGATGGACCCGACCACCAGCGTCGACATCAACTTGGTGCGCGACCGGTGGGAGTGGGAGGCCGTCGAGCGGTGCGTTGCCGATGCCACCCCGGGCGCCCTGGTGCTCGTCGACGGCGACCTCCAACCCGACTGGCGCATGCCTTCCACGTTCCTGGCCGAGCTCCTGGCCGAGGCGGCGGCGAGGGGCGTCACCCTTGTGGGCGTGACCAAGCACTCGTCGCTCGCCAGCGGCGGCGCCCCCCTGCTCGGCCGCCTCGAGCGCGAGGCCGAGGCCTCGTTCGGGGAGCGGTCCATGTGGTGGGCGCCCGTCGGGCGCACCCGCGCCGACGTGGGCGGGGTCACCATCGTGGCCGCCCGCCTCGACCCCGACGCCCCCTTCTCGTTTCGCATCGACCTGCCCGCCACTGCCGAGCCCGAGGCCGTGCTCGGCCCCCTAGCGGCGGTGGCCGACGACGCCGCCTTCCCCGGCTATCCCTACCCCCTCTCGGTGGCCGACGGGCTGGCCGCCTGCCCGGGATGGCTGCGTGCCGAGGTCCGCCACGAGCTCGACTCGCTGTTCGACCTCGCCGGCGTACCCACCGACGTTCGGCGCCGTGCCTTCGCCGACCGCCACGACCTGATGGAGCGCTCGTGACCGACCCCACCAGCCACACCCGGGGCCGGCTCTTCGGCAAGAACGTCCTCGAGGGCGAGTTCCGAGCCGCCCCCGACGAGGACCTCTTCCTCGGCGAGCTGTTGGTCGCCATCGATGAGGGCACCGGTCGGCGCTACCTGTTCCGGGTGGTCGACGTCACCTACGGCACCGAGCACCGAGAGCCGGGCTGGGCCGAGCGGGTGGCGGGCACGCTCCTGGCCGACGACGCCCGTGGCGAGCCCGGCGCCCACCCCGTCCACGAACAGGCGCGCCGCACCTACCGCCGGGCCGAATGCCGCTGCCTCGGCTACCTCACCCCCAAGGCCGACGACGGCACCCAGGAGTTCCGCAAGCCGAAGAGCCTTCCCACCCAGTTCAGCCGGGTGGTCGCCCCCGAGCCCTCCGACTTCGAGTTCCTCCGAACCCGCATGGGCGACCTGCCCGTCGGCCGGCTGCGCAGCGGCGAGACCGTGGTCGACTTCGAGGTCGGCATCCCCGGGGCCAGCCTGGCCACCCACGTGGGCATCTTCGCCACGACCGGCATGGGCAAGTCCAACCTCATGCGGGTGCTGGCCGGCGGCGTGCTGCGGGCATCGGGTCGCTACGGGCTCCTGCTGGTCGACCCCCACGGCGAGTACCGCCGCGAGCTGCCCCGCCACCCGTGGGCCGCCGAACGCCTCCGCACCTACGCCGCCCGGCGCCTGCCCAACACCACCAGCCTCCAGGTCAGCCTGGCCGAGCTCACCGTCGACGACCTGCGCACCGCCTACGAGTGGTCCAGGCCGCAGGAGGAGGCTCTCTTCGAGCTCGAGCGCCACTACGGCGGCGACGGCCTGTCGTGGCTGCTGGCCTTCACCCACCTCGACGACCTGCCCGGCTTCCGCGACGTCGAGCTCAACGGCCGGGTGGCCCTCAACACCCTCCAGGTGGTGCACCGCCGGGCCCGGCGCATCGTCGACCTGTCGTGCATCGCCGCCGACCCCGGCGTGTCCGTCGGCGCCGCCGTGGTCCGCGACCTCGAGGACGGCAAGGTGGTGCTCATCGACGTCAGCGGCCTCGGGTCCACCGAGGAGGTGCTGGTGGCCAGCTTCCTCACCCGCAAGGTGATGGAGCGCTGGTCGGGGGCCTACCTCGATGACCCCGAGGTCCACGAGCGCCTCCCCGTGGTGGCCATCGTGCTCGAGGAGGCCCAGCGAGTGTTGTCGCGCAACACCGACCGGGAGTCCAACGTCTTCCCCCGGGTGGCGCGCGAGGGCCGCAAGTTCAAGGTGGGGCTGTGCGCCATCACACAGCAGCCCAAGCTGCTCGACGACGAGCTGCTCAGCCAGTTCAACACCTTCTTCGTCCTCGGCCTGGCCGACGAGAAGGACCGCACCATCCTCCGGGGCTCGTCCAAGCAGGACATCAGCGCCCTCGGCCCCGAGATCCAGACGCTCATGCCGGGCGAGTGCCTCATCATCAACCTCGAGGCCCCCTTCGCCGTACCGGCCACCATCCACCTGTGGTCGCACCTGGTGGCTGCCACCGACCCTCCGCCCGCCCCCTCGCCCACGGCGCCGCCACACATCAGCGCCCTGGTCGACTGAGCACGGGAGGCATCCCATGAAGGTCACCGCCCTCGGCGACGCCCACCTCGGGCGCTCGTACCTCGCCATCACCGACGCCGCCACCGGCGTGAACCAGCGCGAGCGCGACTTCGAGGACAGCTTCACCGCTGCGGTCGACCTCGCCCTCGCCCAGTCGCCCGACCTCATGGTGTGGCTGGGCGACGTGTTCGACCACCCCCGCCCCACCTACCGCTCGTTCCGCGTCGTCCAGCGGGCGCTGCTGAAGGTGCGCGAGCACGGCATCCCGCTCGTCGCCATCAGCGGGAACCACGACACGCCTCGGCTGCCCGGCACCGGCAGCCCCTACTCGGCGCTCGCCGACGCCTTCCCCGAGGTCCACTTCGCCACCCGGCTGGCCTACGAGCGCATCGAGGTGGCCGACCTGGTGGTGCACGCCGTTCCCCAGATGATGACCGTCGACGCCACCCTCGAAGCCCTGGCCGAGGCCGACCAGCGGCGCAGCCTCGATCAGCCCAACCTGCTGCTCACCCACCCGCGGGTCACCCAGGTGGAGCCCCGCTACAGCGACATCAACGAGATCGAAGTCGACGCCGGGCTGATCCGCTCCGACCTGGTGCTGCTCGGCCACTACCACTTCCACACCAAGGTGGCCGAGGCCATGTGGTACGCCGGCTCCACCGACACGTTCAGCTTCGCCGACGACCCCGATCGGGCCAAGGGCATCGTGGTGCTCGACACCGTGGCGGGCACCTGTCGCCACGTTCCCCTCGAGGGCCAGCGCCCCCTCGTGACCATGCCCACGGTGGAGGCCCTCGGCCTCTCGCCCGCCGAGGTGGCCGAGCGGGTCATGGAGCGCGCCGCAGCCGTGCCCGAGGGGGCCGTGGCCCGCCTCTACATCGAGGGCATCGACCCGGAGGCCTATCGCCTCCTCGACCTCGAGGCCGTGCGCGACGCTGCCGGCGGCGCCCTCCACCTGAAGCTCGAGCCCAGGTTCGCCGATGCCGCCATGAGCGTGGAGCTGCCCGACATGGACGCCATGGGTGCCCACTGGGACCGCTACCTCCAGGGCCAGGACCTCATCGGCTACGACCGCCAGCGCATCACCACCCTCGGCCACGACTACCTGGGCCGGGCCGTCGAGGACGCCGGGTGAGGCAGTGAGGCTCACCCGCATCCGGCTGCGCAACTACCGCGTCTACGCCGACGAGCTCGACCTCGAGATCCCCGCCGGCCTCGTCGGCATCTACGGCGCGAACGGGGCCGGAAAGTCGGCGCTCGTCGAGGCCATCCGCTTCAGCTTGTATGGCCGGTCGCGCACGTCGCTCGACGAGGTGCGCACCACCGGCGTGGGTGGCGAGGCGCTGGCCGAGGTCGAGTTCGAGCACGAGGGCCACCTCTACGTGGTGCGCCGCACCATCTCCGGGATCAACCACACCGTCAAGGCCGAGGCCCACTGGAACGGCCAGCAGGTGGCCGAGGGAGCCCGCGACGTCGCCACCTACGTGCAGTCGGTCATCGGCATGGACGACACCGCCTTCCGCGCCTCGGTCTTCGCCGAGCAGAAGCAGGTGGCTGCGTTCTCCGGGCAGACCCCGCAGAAGCGGCGCGACCTGGTGCTGCGCTTGCTCGGCATCACCCCGCTCGACAAAGCGAGGGAGGCGGCCCGGGCCGACGCCCGCAACGCCCGTGCCGACCACGAGCGCCTCCAGGCCCGCCTGCCCGACGTGGAGGCGCTGCAGGCAGCGCTCGCCGCCGCCCAGGCCCGCGCCGACGAGGCCGAGGGGGCCGCCACCGTGGCCGAGGGCACCGCCGCCGAGGGACGCACCGCCCTAGAGGTGGCCGAGGCCCGCTTCGAGCAGGTCGACGACCTTCGCCGGCTCCACGAGGAGCTGGTGGCCGACGGCCGCGGCGTGCGGGATGCGCTCGACACCGCCGAGGAGCGGGTGACAAGCCTCACCACCGAGCTGGCCGACCTGGCCGAGGCCGCCGACCGCCTGGCCGAGCTGGCCCCCGCCGTCGAGCGGCTGCCCGAATTGGATGAGCGACTCGGGCTGCTGCGGGCCGTGGCCGAGGCCGAGGTCGCCCTCCAGCGCATCCCCGAGCTCGTCGAGCCGCCGACCCCCGACGACGCGCCCGTCGCCGCCGCCCGCGACTCGGCGCGCACCGCAGCCGAGACGGTGGCCGAGGCCGCCGCACGACTGGCCGGCGCCGAGGCCGGTCTCGTACGCGCCTCTGAGGCCGCCGAGCGCACCGCCCAGCTGGCCGGTGAGGGCGACTGTCCGGTGTGCGGCCAGGAGCTGGGCGAGTCGTTCGAGCAGGCCCAAGCCCACCGTGCCCAGGAGGTCGCGGTCGCCGAGACGAGCGTCGCCGACCAGCGTGCGGCGCTGTCCGCCGCCCGGGCCGCGGCGGCCGACGCCGAGCTGGCGCTCGCCGGTGCCGAGACGGCGCTGAAGGAGGCCCAGGCGGCCCGATCGGCCTACGACGTGGCGGCCGAACGGCGTGCCGCCGCCCTCGAGCGGGTGGCCGAGGCCATCGCCGCTGCCGGCCGGGAGCCCGAGGAGGGCGAGCTGGTGGCGCTGGCCACCGAGCTGGCCGTCTGCCAGGCCGCGGCGGCGGAGTCGCAGCGGCTGGCCGGTCGCCTGGAGCGGCGGGCGGCGGTGGAGGAGCAGCTGGAGGTGGCGCGCCTCCGGGTGGTGGAGTCCACCGAGCGCCGTCAGGTCCTGCTCGACAAGGTGACCTCCCTCAGCTTCGCCCCCGACGACCTCGCCGCCGCCCGAACCGCGCGCGACGACGAGCGTGCCCGCAGCCGGGCCGCCGACGACGCTGCCAACGCCGCCCGCATCGGGGCCGTGCAGGCCCGAGGGGCAGCCGAGACCGCTGCCACCACCCTCGAGGCCGGTCGTGAGCAGCACCGCTCCATCGCCGACCTGGCCGATACCAGCCGCCACATCGGCCGCCTCGCCGACCTCCTGTCTGACTTCCGCAACCAGGTGGTCCAGACCGTTGGGCCCCGTCTCGCCGCCCATGCCGCCGACCTCTTCGCCGAGCTCACCGACAACGAGTACGACCGCCTCGAGGTCGACCCCGAGACCTACGAGCTGCAGATCCGCGACGCCGGCATCCTGCACGGCATCGACCGCTTCTCCGGCTCCGAGACCGACCTGGCCAACCTCGCCCTGCGCGTGGCCATCAGTGAGCACGTGCGGTTCCAGTCGGGCGGGGCCGTTGGGCTGCTGGTGCTCGACGAGGTGTTCGGCCCGCTCGACAGCGACCGCAAGGAGCGCATGCTCCTCGCCCTCGAGCGGCTTCGAGGCCGGTTCCGGCAGGTGCTGGTGGTCACCCACGACGCCGAGATCAAAGAGCAGCTCCCGAGCGCCATCGAGGTGATCAAGCTCCCCGGCCGCCGGGCCACGGCCCGGGTGCTGTCGGGGGTGTGAAGAGCCGACGGCCGGTGAGCGTCAGGCCGTCCCTGCGCCGGGCACCATGTCCTGCCCCCGGGGGCTGAGCACCAGCACGCCGACTGCGCCCACCTCGTCGTCGACCGACTCCCACAGCTGCAGCTCGAACCCTGACGCCTGCTTCCACTGCACCACCACGGCCAGTCGCCGTTCGAGTGCACTGATCACCGTGGCGAGAAGCCCCGCCGACAGCGACGGGGGCAGGGCGACGACCGCCTCACGGGCCAGGGCGGGGTCGAAGCGCTGGCCGGGGTCGAACAGCCCTGCCCGCTCAGCCGCCCCCTCGAGATCCGGGGCGTTCACAAGAACCTGCAGGGTGGCCTCGGTCAACTCCTCGTCCTGCCAGTCGAGCAGGCGGTTCACACTGGTGAGGAAGGCGAGTCGGTGTGGCATGGCGCGACGGTACCCGGTACCGGTTCCCGCTCGCCATGCTCGGCGGGGTGGGGCACAATCACCCCGTGCCCGAGACGCGGTATGCGGTAGCGGGCGATGTCCACGTCGCTTACCAGGTGCTGGGCGAAGGGCCGCGCACGGTGGTGATGGTGATGGACTGGTTCGGCAACGTCGAGCTGATGTGGGAGTCCAGCGACCTGGCGGCGGTGCTGGAACGGTTGGCGTCGATCTGCCGGGTGGTGGTGTTCGACAAGCGGGGCGTGGGCCTGTCCGATCCGGTCAGCCGGGACGGGCTCCCGCCCCTGGAGACATGGATCGACGATGTGTCGACCGTGCTCTCCAGCGTCGGCGCCGATCGCGCCACCCTGCTGGGCGTGGGTGCCGGAGGGCCGATGGTGATGCAGTTCGCGGGCACCCACCCGGAGAGGGTCGACCGGTTGGTCCTGGTCAACACCTACGCCCGCTTGGCCCGGGCGGCGGACTACCCGGCCGGCGTGCCGGAAGCGGTGCGGGACCGGATCCTGGCCGTCCCCTACGACGACGACGCCACCGCCGACACCCTCGCCGGGGCCAGCCGTGATCCCAGCTTCCGGAGCTGGTGGCGGCGCTACCAGCGGCAGTCGGTGAGCCCCAGCACCGCCCGAGCCATGCGGGAGATGCTGTTCCAGGTCGACGTGCGCTCGGTGCTCGGGTCGATCCAGGCCCCCACCCTGATCCTGCACCGCCGGGACAACCCCTGGATTCGGGTGGCCCACAGCCGCCACCTCGCCCAGCACATCGAGGGTGCCGAGCTGGTGGAGCTGGACGGGGACGAAGACCTGTTCTTCCTCGGTCAGGTCGACGAGCTGGTCGACCACGTCGAGGCCTTCCTGACCGGATCGGTGCCGTCGTCGCGCTCCGAGCGGGTGCTGGTCACCGTGCTGTTCACCGACCTGGTCGGCTCGACCGAGGTGACAGCGCAGTTGGGCGACGCCCGGTGGCGCCGACTCCGGCAGCACCACGACACCATCGTGGCCCGTTGCCTGCAACGTCACCGGGGCCGCTTGGTCAGCACCGCCGGCGACGGGACCTTCGCCGTCTTCGATGGTCCCGGGAGGGCCATCCGCTGTGCTCGCTCGATCGCCGAGGAGCTGGAGCCCATCGGCCTTCGGGTCCGGGCCGGGGTCCACACCGGCGAGGTGGAGCTGTCGGGCGACTCGGTGGACGGCATCGCCGTCAACATCGGTGCCCGGGTGGCGGCGATGGCGGGGGCGGGTCAGGTCCTGGTGACCTCGACGGTGCGGGACCTGATGTCCGGGTCGGGTCTGTCGTTCCGCAGCCTGGGTGGCCACACCCTCAAGGGTGTTCCCGAACCGTGGCAGATCCTGGCCGTGGAGTGACGTCGCCGCCGGCCCTCGACGATCAGGTGCCGTCCCGTTGCCCCAGCATTGCGGCCACGATCGGGCTCGGCTCGGAGGGCTGCCAGGCCTTGTAGGCCTCACCCCGCGGCTGCGGCCACTCGATGTCGAGGTCGACCCGGGTGCCGGCACGAGAGGCCCCGGCGAGGACCACCAGGGCCGCCTCGAGGACCCGGCGCTGCACGGCACGGCCGGCCGGCATCCCGAAGGGGTGGCCGAACGGGAACTCCACCCCGACGATGCGGGGGGTGCGCAGCTGCTCGGCCACCGACGGCATCATCGTCACCACCACGGTGGGGATGCCCTCGGCCTCGATGCGACGTGCCAGCACGGGCACGTTCTTGCAGCAGTCCGGTCAGACCGGGGCCAGCACCACGCCGTCGGCGCCCTCGTCGCGCAGGTGGGCGGCGATATCGGGGGCGGTGCGGCTGCGCCAGACGTCCAGGCCCGCCTCCTGGTAGCCCATGACCGACACGTGGTGCTCGGTCTGGCCACCGACCACCCCATCGTCGACCAACCCGGCCAGCACGCGGGCGGGCAGGGCCACGTCCGGGTCGGCCAGCACATCGGCAGGGTTCACGTGGAGGTGTGCCATCCCGAGCGGCCGATCGGCGGCATCGGCCGGGAGGATCCGGTGGGAGGGGTCGCCCCAGGTGGGCTCCCGGCGTTCCCGGTCCAGGTCGAACGAGGGCTGCGCACCGTCGAGGTAGAGCCCTGCCGAGCTCACCAGGGCAATGCGGGCGTCGGCGAGGCGTCCTTCGAAGGGCGCCCACACCTCGTCGTCCTCGCCCGGGAGCGGCTCGGCCGACTCGTAGAGCGGGGCGAAGCTGCGCGGCAGGAAGCGGAGGCTGTCGACGAGCACGGCACGACCTTAGGTCGCGGTGGCGGTCAGTTGGTCCGCACCTCGCGAAAGGGGAGCTCGACGTCGCTCCCGGGCTCCTTGGGCAGCCCGAGCACCCGCTCGCCGATGATGTTCCGCTGGATCTCGTCGGTCCCGCCGGCAATGGAGATGGCGGGGACCGAGACGAGCACCTCAGCGACGGTGCCGCCCTCGGGTGACTCGGGGCCGGTCAGCATGGCTGCCGCTCCGGCGATGGCCGAGTGGGCGGCCGACGAGACCCGGGCGACCTCGCTGGCCGCCAACTTCGACAGCGAGCCCTCCGGCCCCGGCGGCCGACCCTGGGCCCGGACCACACGGGCTCGCTCGGCGGTCCAGCGGGCGGCGCGCTGGCGGGCGACGACGGCGGCGACCTGCTGACGGACCACCGGGTCTGCGCCGCGCCCGGTGGCTTCGGCTCGTCGCGCCAGCAGGTCGGGACGCCCGGCGCGCTGGGGGTACCAGACGTAGGTCCGGGCATAGGCCTCCGCCTCCGCCGCCGCCTCCCGGACGGTGCGACCGGCGGCATCACCGACGCCGGACGGAACCTGCGGCGGCGCCATCCCCCGCTCATGGGCCAGCGTCGTCAGTGCCACTGCCCACCCGCCGCCGACCTCGCCGACGACGTGGTCGTGCGGGACGCGCGCGTCGGTGAGGAAGACCTCGTTGAACGAGGCATGGCCGTTCATCTGGCGAACCGACCGCACCTCGACGCCGGCCTGGCGCATCGGGAAGGCGAAGTAGGTGATGCCCCGGTGCTTTGGCGCGTCCCAGTCGGTGCGGGCGAGCAACATCCCGTAGGCCGCGGTGTGGGCGCCGGTGGTCCAGAGCTTCTGGCCGTTGACCACCCACTCGTCGCCGTCGCGGTCGGCCCGGGTGGTGAGCCCGGCCACGTCGGAGCCGTTGCCGGGTTCGCTGAAGAGCTGGCACCAGGTGTGCTCGCCGGTGATGATCGGGCGCAGGAGGCGTCGGCGCAGCTCGGTCGAGCCGTGCTCGAGGATGGTCGGCGCCGCCAGCGACATCGCCGACCCGCCAGCGGGCCCCACCGCACCCACCCGCGCCAGCTCCTCGGCCGCCACCGTGGCGGACGAGGAGGCGAGACCCCGCCCGTGGGCGTCGACCGGCCAGGTGGGGCACCCCCAGCCTGAGTCGGCGAGCAGGGCACGCCACTCGGCCAGCGGCCGCTCAGGGTCCCAGTGCCGGTGCAGCCAAGTCCGCACCTGGTGCCTGACGTCATCGGCGTCGTCGACAGCCATGCCCTGGAGGGTAGGGGCGAGGGAGCCGGCCCGCGCCGGGCATACTGGACCCGACGGTGAGTCGGCCTGGTGGTCGCGGCGTCGCCCGCTCGTCGGGACGGCGTCGAGGAAGGTCGGGGCTCCACAGGGCAAGGGAGCTGGCGAGAGCCAGGGCGGGGCGACCTGTCGGTTCAGGGCAACAGAGAGCAGACCGCCGATGGCCCCGGGAGACCGGGGCACAGGCAAGGGTGAAACGGTGCGGTAAGAGCGCACCAGCGTCCGGGGTGACCCGGGCGGCTCGGCAACCCCCTCCCGGAGCAAGGCCAAGCGTGGGACGACCGGCCCGGTCCATGTCCCCAGGTAGGCCGCTCAGATGGATGACCACCCAGGCGCTCCGGCGCCGGACAGAACCCCGCCTACAAGCCGGCTCACCGTCGCCACACCCCCTGATCAGCCAGGGCTCTTACTGCTCCTCGGCCGTGGTCCCGTCGAGAGGGAGCGTCTCGTTCACTCCAGGTCGCCGAGCGGCTCTCCGTGGGCGATGTGCTTGGCGACGTCCCGCAGCTTCATGTTCATGCGCTGGGAGGCAGACCTCAGCATCTCGAACGCCTGGGCGTCGTCGATCTTCGAGCCAGCCATGAGCAGCCCCTTCGCCCGGCCGATGATGTCACGACTCTCGATCGCCTGGAGGAACTGCTCGCGCTCCTGGGCGTGGACCAAGGCGACCGAGGCGTGGACGGCGAGAACGGAGCCGAGGGCGACCGTGTCGTCGTCGAACGCATGAGCCTGCTTCGAGTACAGGTCGAGCGCTCCCATCGTCCTCTCCTCGGCGAAGAGCCGGAAGCCCATGATGCTCCGCACCCCGGTCTCCTCGAACGCGCGCCGCGAGAAGGTCGGCCAGCGCTCCTCCTGCTCGAGGTCGTCGCTCTGGAACACCTCGTGCTCCTTGATCGCTGACAGGCAAGGCCCCTCGCCTACCTCGGTCTGGATCTTGTCGATGAGCTCGGCGACATCGTCGCTGGGAGCGACCGGGAGGATCTTCCCGTCTTCGACGACGTCGATCCCCGCGTGGTCGCACGAGTCGATCACCTCCATGGCGATCGTGACGATCTTGCGCAGTGTGGCGTCGACATCTTGTTCGGTGAGCAACGCGCGCGCGATGTCGCCGAAGGTCTTGGCCAGCTCCACCTCAGCACTGCTCATCGCCGGCAACCCTAATGGGTGGCCCCCGGAGCGACGAGGTGCTCGTTGGCCGAGGGGAGCCCGCCTCTCCCGAACAGCGCCGGCGCTGACGGCACCGGCTGCGCGGCCGCTACTCCAGCGTGGCGTAGTCGGTCGAGCGGTCGTCGCTGCGGCCGCCGAGGACCTCGTCGACCGAGGCCTGCAGGTCGACGAGGTAGTCCTCGATCACCGGCGCGTTGCCGGCGCTGACCGTGGCGTGCAACGAGTCCGGCGGACCCTGCCGATCGTGGAACCACCCACGCCGCTGGAGGGCGTCGCCCACCGCATAGACGTCGACCCGATCCTCCCATCCCGCCTGGGAGCAGATGGCGACCAGGTGAGCCTCGGGCTCACCGAGCACGTCGAGGCCATCGATGGCACAGATGCCGTCCACCATGCGCCGGGTCGTCTCGATCACCGTGGCGGTGAGGCGCTTGTAGCCGTCCTCCCCGAGGTGGTGCAGCACCGCCCAGGCGGTGGCCATGGGCAGCGCCGGGCGCGTGCCCTGCATCGCCGGCGAGCCGTACATGCCACCGAGCCACGCGTCGAAGACGAACGTCTGGTGGCTACGCAGCGCCTTGCTGCGGTGGAGGATCACCGACGCCCCCTTGGGGGCGTAGCCGAGCTTGTGCAAGTCGGCGGAGATCGAGGTGACACCCTCGACCCGAAAGTCCCAGAGGGGAAGGTCGTAGCCGAGCATCTCCATGAACGGGAGCACGAAGCCCCCCATGCACGCGTCGACGTGGACGTTGATGTCGCGCTCGGCGCCGAGCGCCGCAAGCTCGGTGATGGGGTCGACGACGCCCTGCGGGTACTGCGGTGCCGAGCCCACGATGAGGACGGTGTTGTCGTTCACCGCGGCGGCCATGGCGTCGACGTCGGTCCGGAAGTCGTCGCGCACGGGGACGGTGTGGACCTGCAGTCCGAAGTAGTGGGCGCCCTTGTGGAACGCGGCGTGGGCGCTGTCGGCCACGACCATCTCCGGGGCGGTGATCCCCCGCTCGGCGCGGCCCCGCTCGCGGGCGGCCTTGACCGCCATGAGGATGCTCTCGGTGCCGCCCGAGGTCATGAACCCTCCGGCGCCGTCCGGTGCGTGCATGAGCTCGTTGGCGATGCCGACCACGTCGGCCTGGATCTTGGCGAGGCTCGGGAACGCCTTGGTGTTGAGGGCGTTGTCGTGCAGGAACATCAGCGCGGCAGCCTCCGCGACCTCGTGCACCTCCCGCCCGCCGTCGAACACCATGCCGAACGTGCGACCGTCCTGCCAGCGTGCGTCGTGGGCGCGCGTGGCCTTGAGCGCGGCCACGACCTCGTCCTTGGACATTCCCTGCTTCGGCAGCGTCATGGGCGGATCGTAGGGCTGGGAGCCCGGGCGGTGCGGTGTCAGCCCGCCACCTCGGCCACCGACTCCGCCAGCGCGCCGACGCAACGGTCGAGGTCGACCTCGTCGATCACCAACGGCGGGCAGAACGCGATCACATCGGTGCCGAGAGGCCGCGCGATGACGCCACGGTCGAGCATGGCCCGGTGCACCTCCTGCGCCGTCACCTCCGCGGGCAGCACCGCCGCCCAGATCGCCTGGGTGCCCCGGACCTCGGTGATCACGCCCTGGCGGACCAGCTCCTCCAGCCCGCCGCCGAGCCGGTCGCCGATCGGCCCCGCCCGATCCAGCAGGCCCTCGTCGCGCAGCACCTCGATGTTTGCCAGCGCGGCGGCGCAGGCGGTGGGGTGACCGCTGTAGGTGTGGCCGTGACGCAGCAAGAAGGCGGGCCCGGACTCGAGGGCGGCCCGCACCGCTCGACCCACCAGCACCCCACCCAGGGGCTGGTAGCCCGACGTGACGCCCTTGGCGAAGGTGACGAGGTCGGGCTCGACCCCGTCGCGCTCGGCCCCCCACCAGGCGCCAAGCCGGCCGAAGCCGCAGATCACCTCGTCGAGCACGAGCAGGGCCCCGGACTCATCGCACAGCCGGCGCATGCCCTCGAGGTAGCCGGGAGGCGAGGGGCGAACCCCACCGGCGCCGATCACCGGCTCGGCCAGCACCGCCGCCACCCGTCCCTCCTCGCGCTCGAGCACCCGGGCCAGGTCGTCGAGGTCGTCCCAGAGCACCTGGCGCACCTCCGGGAGCAGGGGTCCGAAGCCCTCCTGGTTGAGGGGGAGTCCCTGGACCGAGAGCCCCCCGAAGGTGACCCCGTGGTACGAGTGCTGGCGGCCCACCACCACGGTCCGCTCGGGGTGGCCGGCGCGTCCCTGGGCCAGGCGAGCGAGCTTGATGGCGCTGTCGACCGCCTCCGAGCCCGACGACGTCAGGAAGACCCGGGCGCCCGCCATCGGGGCCAGTCCCGCCAGCGCCTCGCACAGCGCGTCGGCCGGCTCATTGGTGAAGCGGTCGAAGGCGTGGTAGCCGGCGAGGGTCCGCGCCTGGCGGGCGACGGCGTCGGCGACCTCGGCACGGCCGTGGCCCACGTTGCAGTACCAGAGGCTGGCCAGGGCGTCGACGTAGCGGCGTCCCTCACGGTCGAAGACCGCCGCCCCCTCGCCCCGCACGATGGTCGTGAAGTCGGTGGCGGCAGGGGGCGCGAACGGGTGGAGGAACGCCGGGGGCTCCATGGCCCGAAGGTAGCGCCGGACCGCGCCGGCACGACGGTGTGGCTCGTGCCGGGACATCGCCCCCACCAAGATCGCGTGCCTTCCGCCCCACCGGCAGTACGTTGGAACCCGATCGCTGGCATGCACAGCGGCAGCGGCGTGTCGGACGAGCAGGAGCTTCAGTGTCGGAGACGGACGACGAGCTGATCGCAGTGGTGGCCCACGGGCTGCTCAACTCGATCGCGTCCATCCGCATCAACGCCGACCTGCTCCGGCGTAGCGCCGAGCTCTCATCTGACCAGCAGGAGATGATCGAGGCCATCGAGGTCCAGAGCAAGCACGTCGGCGCCGTGCTCGTCGACCTGACCCGCGTCGCAGGTCCCGAGCTGCTGGCCCAGCTCGACAAGTTGCAGCGCGGCGAGCCGGGCCGGGCCTCCACCGACTAGTTGGCCGGGGGGAGGTGCCCCACCTCATTGAAAGAGGTGAGCACCGGGCCTTGCGGCCGCACCACCACCCGGGCCACGGCCGCGGGGACGACGTGGAGCCGCCACGCCACCTCATCGCCCACACCGATGGCCCACCCCACGGCCGCCTTGATGGGCGACACGTGGGTCACCACCACGACGTCGGTGTCGCGTGCCTCGTCGGCCAGGTCGTCGCACGCCGCCCGGACCCGTCGCCCGAGGTCGGCGAGCGACTCCCCACCCGGCGGGCGGAAGCCGGTGTCGGCCCGCCATCGCTCCCACTCCGCGCCCGGCACCTCCGACACCGGACGACCGTCCCACTGGCCGTAGTCGAGCTCGATCCACCGCTCGTCGACGCTCAATGGGAGCCCGAGCACCTCGGCGGTGGCCATGGTGCGCCGCAACGGGCTGCACACCACCCTGGACGCGCCGGCCACCACCGGGGCGAGCGCAGCGGCCTGGGCTCGTCCCACGGCATCCAGCTCCGGGTCGGCCCTGCCGAGGAGGAGCCCGGCGGCGTTGGCCTCGGTGCGACCGTGGCGGACGATGATCAGCAACGGTCAGCTCACCAGGTCGCGGCCGAAGCGACCGGTCCGGAGGAAGTGCGCCCGCCGCTCGGGCTCCGCCAGGCGGAACCGCCGCCACGCCCACACCACCACGGCCAGGCCGACGAGCTCGAGCGGGATGTTGAGGAGCCCCCGCTCGACGCTCGGGATGGCGGTGTCGGCCAGATCGACCCCGAGGAGCGGCCACCAGAACACCTCGGTGGCCATCCAGGCCCCGTCGAGCACCAGGTGGAGGAAGGTGCCGATGGGCAGGGCCAGGAGCTGGCGGCGCAGCAGCCGCCGCCCCCGCGTCGCCAGCATCACCACGCTGAGGAGGACGACGCTGGCGAGGACGGTGTGGCCCACCCAGGCTCCCCCGGTGGGGGCGTCGATGACGTCGGGGAGGAGGGCACCGGCGACGATCAGGCGGTGGTCGATGGCCGGGTCCCGGAACACCAACCACACGGCGAGGAGGGAGCCTCCGACGAACCAGAGCAGCATCGGCCGCTCAGGTGTCGGGGCGGACGAGGATGCGCCCGCACTCCTCGTGGTAGATCACGGCACCGGACGGCTCCTTGCGCGCCGCGTCGAGCTCGGTGGCGGGGAGGGCCAGGTGACAGCCGGTGCAACGCCCGGCGTCGAGGCGTGCCACCGCCACACCACCAAGGTGGCTCCTGAGCTTCTCGTACGTGCCGACGAGGGGGGCCGGCACGGCACTGACCGCCTCGTCGCGCTGGCGCACCACGACCGCAAGCTCGGCGTCGATCTCCACCTCGGCCTCGTCGATCAAGGCCCGAAGGCGCCCAGACTCGGCGACCGCCTGGTCTCGGCGCTCCTCGAGGGAAGCCAGCTCGGCGTTGACGGGCTCGGCCGCCTCCATGACCTCGAGCAGGTCGTCCTCGAGCATGCTCGCCCGGCGACGCAGGGACTCCACCTCGTGCTGCATGGCCTGGAGCTCCTTCGGTGCCGTGACGGTGCCCGAGTAGAGCGTGCGGTCGGTGTCGGCCGCCTTGGCCTCGATGGTCGCCACCTCGTCCTCCAGCCGGCGCTGGCTGCGGCCGAGCTCGGCGGCTCGTTCGGCCAGGTCGGCGATCTCCGCCTCGAGCCGTGATCTGGCAGCGTCGAGCTCGGCGAGCGCCAGGCGCTCCGGGAGCGAAGCCCGGCGGTGGCGCAGCTGGTCGGCGGAGGTGTCGTGGTCCTGGACCACGAGGAGGGCGTCGAGCGAGAGGTCAGCCACTACTCCCCAGTATCACCTGAACCGGCGTCGGTGCCGGTCGCATCGCCCGTGCCGTCGCCCGTGCCGTCGCCCGTGCCGTCGCCCGGACCGGGTGGCTCCGACGGCTGCTCGGGGGGAGGCGAGGGTTCGGGTTCGGGTTCGGGTTCGGGTTCAGGTTCGGGTTCAGGTTCGGGTTCGGATTCGGGTTCGGGTTCGGATTCGGGTTCGGTCGTGGCCGGGGTGCTGCGGCGCGGGGCCCGGCGCACGACGCGCACGGGCTCCTCTCCCGGGAGGTAGAGCCGGCTCCCGGTCGCCACCTCAGGCATCGGTGGGAACTCCATCGCTTCGGTCTCAGCCATGCCGCCGTGCATCGCCGCCGCCCAGATCCGCGCCGGGTACGACCCACCGGTCACCCGGATGCCCCCGACGTTGGTCATCTTGTCCTCGTTGCCGCGCGGCGAGCCCATCCAGACGGCGGTGGCCATCTGGGGGACGTAGCCCACGAACCAGGCGTCGGCGAAGTCCTGGGTGGTGCCGGTCTTGCCCGCCGCGGCACGACCGTCGGGGAAACGGGCGCGGGTGCCCGTGCCCCGCTGGACGTTGGACACGAGGATGTCGGTCACGATGGCGGCGGTGTCCTCGGAGACGGCCCGCCGGGGAGCGGGCTCGTGGTGGAGGAGCCGCTCACCGCTACGGTCGAGCACCTCCTCGATGAAGTACGGCTCGTTGTAGACGCCGCCGTTGGCGAAGGTGGCGTAGGCGGCGGCCATGTCGATGGGGCGGATCTCGTTGGTGCCGAGCGACATCGACGGGACAGCTGCAACAGGGGACCTCACGCCGAGCGACTTGGTCACCTCGACGACCCGGTCGAGGCCGGCGATGATCCCGAGACGGGTGTAGGCGCAGTTGTTGGACCTCGTGGTCGCCTCCCGCAGGTCGTAGAGGCCGCCTCGGGAGTTGTTGTAGTTGCGGACCTCGTAGGGGTCGGGGACACCGTCGGGGTTGGGCACCGTGCAGGGTCCGGTGCCGTTGATCCTGTCGAGGGGCGTGCCGCCGCTCTCGAGGTGGGTGGCGAGGATGAACGGCTTGAACGCCGAACCTGGCTGGCGGCCGATGCCGCGGGTGGCGATGTTGAACTGCGCCTCCTCGAAGCCCTCGCCGCCGACCAGGGCGCGCACCGCTCCGGTCTGGGGCTCGACGCTGACGATGGAGGCGGTGAAGCGACCCTCGGTGTCGGGCAGCTCCTGGGCCACCGCCACCAGGGAGGCGAACTGCATGCGGGGGTCGAGGGTGGTGGTGATCGAGAGGCCCCCCTCGAACACGACGGCCCGACGCTCGTCGCGGGTCTCGCCCATGCGGGGGTCGGCGAGGAGCCGCTGGACCACCTCGTCGATGAAGTAGTCCTTGGGCGACGGGAGCAGATCGCGGCGCTCGGTGGGGATCGGCTCGGCCTTGAACCGCTCCGCCTCGGATGGGGTGATCTGGCCCACCACCACCAAGCGATCGATGACCTCGTCCCGGCGCTCGAGGGAGGCGTCGGGGAAGCGGAACGGGTCGAGGCCGGTCGGGTGCTGGATGAGGCCGGCGAGGAACGCAGACTCGAGCTGGCCGAGCTCGGTGGCGTCCATCCCGAAGTAGATCTCAGCCGCGGCCTGGATGCCGTACACGCCGCTGCCCAGGTAGACGGTGTTGAGGTAGCGCTCGAGGATCTCGCGCTTGGGCATCTGCTCCTCGAGGCGGATGGCGAGCACCGCCTCGCGCACCTTTCTGTCGAGGTCCTGGTCGGAGGTGAGGAGGTCGTTCTTCACCAGCTGCTGGGTGATGGTGGACCCGCCCTGCCTGACGTCGCCGGCAGCCACGTTGGTGAGCAGGGCACGCGACGTGGCACGCAGGTTGATGCCACCGTGGTGCCAGAAGTCGGTGTCCTCCACCGCCAGCACCGTGTCGACGACCACCTGGGGGAGATCGTCGAGCGCCACCGACTTGCGATTCACACCGCCGTGAAGGACCGCCAGGAGCGACCCGTCGGACGCCAGCACGACCGAGCGCTGGGCGAGGGGGTTGAGGTCGATCTCGGTGACCTCGCTGGACCGGTTCGCGCCGAGGATCGTCCCGATCTGGGGGGTCAGCATCGCCACGCTGCCAGCGGTCAGGGCTCCGGCCAGGACCACGACGACGACGAAGCGAAGCAACCGACTCACGAGACCTCCCACGGTACCGTCCGGTTCGGGGGCCCGGACATCGCCCGCTCCCTGCCCGCCCGGCAACCGCCCGAACCACCACCGCGTACCCTGCGGCCATGGCCCACCACCCCTTCCGCTTCGGCATCCAGCTGGCAAACGCCGCCGACGGCCCCGCCTGGGCGGCGCTCGCCCGCAAGGCTGAGGATCTCGGCTACTCGTCGCTGCTGATGCCCGACCACTTCGGCGACCAGCTGGCGCCCGTGCCGGCCCTGGTGGCGGCAGCGGCGGCGACCACCGAGCTCAAGGTGGGTGCCCTGGTGTGGGACAACGACTACAAGCACCCCGTGGTCCTCGCCAAGGAGGCGGCCACCATCGACGTCCTCTCCGGGGGTCGGCTGGAGTTCGGGATCGGCGCCGGGTGGATGCGATCCGACTACGACGGCGCCGGGATGCCCTACGACCCGCCGGGCGTGCGCATCAGCCGCATGGAGGAGGCCATCACCATCATCAAGGGCCTCCTCGCCGGCGAGACCGTGACCTTCACCGGGGAGCACTACCGCGTCGATGCCATGGAGGGCACGCCCCGGCCGGTGCAGCAGCCCGGGCCGCCGATCATCATCGGCGGCGGTGGCAAGCGGGTGCTCTCGATCGCCGGCCGCGAAGCCGACATCGTGGGCATCAACGTCAACCTCGCCGCCGGCGAGATCGGTCCCGACGCCGGCCCCAACGCGACCGCCGAGGCAACCGCCCAGAAGGTCGCCTGGGTCCGTGACGCCGCCGGTGACCGCTTCGACGAGATCGAGCTCAACGTGCTGGTGTTCCTCGCCATCGTGACCGACGACCGCGAGGGCACCGCCGCAGCAATGGCCGGCGGCTTCAACATCCGGCCGGACCAGGCGCTGCAGGTGCCCCATGCACTCGTCGGCAACGTCGACGAGATCTGCGAGGACCTCCGGCAGCGCCGTGACGACCACGGCCTGTCCTACATCACCTTCAACGAGGGTGCATTCGAGGCGATGGCACCGGTCGTGGCTCGCCTCGCCGGCACCTGAGCAGCCCCGAGCGGGTGGGGCCCCTGGACTGTTACCGCTGGTAACGCTATGATGCCGGCATGACCCAGCTCACCGCTCTCGCCGTCGAGACCGCACGCGGCAGCGCCCTGGCCTCCTGGCGACCCGTGTGGGTCTTCTCCGCCGTGCTGGTGGCGATCATCGCCGCCCTCGCCGCTTCCGGCCGCCGCTCCGAGGGACCCCTGCTCGATCGGATCGTGCTGCGGGTCCCCCGCCGCCTCGAGCGGCTCACCGGTGTCCCGGGCTGGGCGGCGTCCACGCTGCTTCTGAGCATCTACGGCCTCGCCTTCGCCGGCTACGGCTTCTACACCGACGTCGCCTACCACGTGACCTACGGGCGCGATGACGTGCTCTTCACCGCGCCCCACACCGCGATCTTCGCCGGCCTCGTGATCATCGCCTCGGCCCCGCTCGCCGGAATCCTGGTGGCGACCCAGGAGCGAGTCGACACCCCCCTCCGCTGGGGCGGGCTGCGCGTCCCGTGGTCCACCATCCCGCTCGGCGTTCTCGGCATCGCGGCGGTCACCGGGTTTCCCGTCGACGAGCTCTGGCACCAGCAGTACGGCGTCGACGTGACCATGTGGAGCCCCCCGCACCTGGTGATGATCCTGGCCGCGTCGTTCAGCGGTCTCGCGTCGTGGCTCGTGCTCGTCGACGCCGGCGTGCGCCCCGGCCGGGGCACGACGCCCGCCCACCGGCGCTGGGCGCGGGGTCTGCATGTGGTCGCCGCCGCCCTCACCCTCCAGGGCCTCTCGAGCGTCCAGGGCGAGTTCAGCTTCGGCGTCCCCCAGTGGCAGCAGCTCTACCATCCGGTGCTGGTGTGCCTGGCCGCCGGCTTCGCCCTCCTGGCCATCCGCCTCGTCCACGGGCCCTGGTGGGCCCTCGGCATCGCCACGGGCATCTTCCTGTTCGGCGTCGGCGACGTCCTCGGCGACTCGTCGGGCCCGGTGGAGACGCGACCCGGCGCCGTCTACCTCGGCTCGGCCGTGATCGTCGAAGTCCTCGCCCGGTTGCTCGGCACGCAGCGCCGGCTCCGTCTGGCGCTGGCCGCCGGTCTCGGCATCGCCACGGGAGGCCTGGCAGTCGAGTGGATGTGGAACCAGGGGGCCCACCAGCCGTGGACGACTGCCCTGCTCCCCGACGCCCTCCTGGTGGGTGCCCTTGCGGCCGTGTCGGCAGCGGTGCTCGGCGCCGCGGTCGGCGGCGCCCTCAGCGAGGAGGCGGCCCGGCGACGGATCCCCGCCGCAGCCGTCGGGTTTGCCCTCGTGGGCGTCCTCGTCGCGCTCGCCATCCCCGCCCCCCGGCCCGTGGGCGACGTCACCGCCGAGGTCACCCTCGACTGGGTCGACGACGAGCGGGCGGTGGTCTCCGTCCGCCTCGACCCGGCCGACGCCGCCGAAGACGCCCGGTGGTTCACCGCCGGCAGCTGGCAGTGGGGCGGGCGCACCATCGCCCACATGGAGCGGGTCGGTCCCGGCGAGTACCGGGCCCCCGAGGCGCTGCAGCTCACCGGCGGCGCCAAGAGCCTCCTTCGCCTGCACCGAGGCGCCGAGATGATGGCGGTCCCGATCCGCCTGCCAGCCGACGAGGAGTACGGGCTGGATGAGATCCCCGCCGAGGATCGCACCGCCCCCTTCGTCCGGGAGCAGCAGTTCCTCCAGCGCGAGGCCGAAGGCGAGATGGGCGCCTTCGCCGTTGCCGTGCTCGCCATGGTCGCGGTCTTGGGCACGGCGTGGGTGGTCACCCTCGGCCTCGCCGCACGGGCCGTAGCTCGCCGTCAGGAGGGCGGGGGGTCGTCCGTGGAGAACCAGAGCTCGCCGGTGCCGTCGGGGTCACCGGTGTAGTTGACGGTGACCTCCTCGCCGGGGGTGATGGGCCGGACCGCGTAGAAGTCGACGATCCCGAGCTCGACGTCGTGCTCGTAGCGGCAATTGGCGCGCCAGGCGTGGTTGTACAGCGACCCGAACCCGAGCGCGATGGCGACGGCGCCGCCGCCCCAGTCGAAGTAGAAGCCCCACAGGTCGGTCTCCTCCAGCAGTGACTCCTGGGGAGCGGGGCACACCAGCACCGGCGCCCGCTCCACCAGGTCACCCGTTTCGAAGGCACGGGCGGCGAAGACTCCGTTTCCCTGGATCCCCGACGGCGCCACGTAGAGGTCACCGCTTCCGGTGACGACCTCAACCTGCTCAGGACGGTGCATCTCGGTGCCCACGGTGGGCGCGGAGGGACTCGAACCCCCGACCCCCTCCTTGTAAGGGAGGTGCTCTAGCCAGCTGAGCTACGCGCCCGGGAAGGCCGAGACGCTACCGGGCGCCGGGCAGGATCGCGCCGCCGGATGCCATGCTGGCGCCATGACGCCCCGGTCCGACCTCCTCGATGCCGCCGCCTCCGAGATGGAGGCGGCCGTCGACCTGCGCCGGCGCCTCCACCGCCGGCCCGAGCTGGGCCTCGACCTGCCGTGGGCCCAGGAGACCGTCCTCGCCGAGCTGGACGGTCTCGACCTCGACCTGCGCACCGGCACCAGCGTCTCCTCGGTGGTGGCGGTGCTCGACGGCGACCAACCCGGACCCACCGTGCTCCTGCGCGCCGACATGGACGCCCTCCCGATGCCGGAGGACACCGATCTCGAGTTCCGCTCCGAGGTCGACGGCGCCATGCACGCCTGTGGCCACGACGCCCATGTGGCCATGCTCGTGGGCGCCGCCCGCCTGCTGCACGCCCGCCGGGGGCTCCTCCACGGCCGCGTCGTCTTCGCCTTCCAGCCGGGCGAGGAGGGCCACCACGGCGCCCGCTTCATGATCGAGGAGGGTCTCCTCGAGGGCGACACACGGCCCGACAGCGCCTTCGCCATCCACATCACCCCGACGATCCCGAACGGCATGATCGCAACCCGACCCGGCCCGTTCATGGCCTCGGCCGACGTGGTCCGGATCACGGTGACCGGGCGTGGCGGCCATGCCTCGATGCCCCACCAGGCCCTCGACCCCATCCCCGTGGCCTGCGAGATCGTCCAGGCCATCCAGTCGATGATCACCCGCCGGGTCGACGCCTTCGACCCGGCCGTCCTCACCATCGCCAAGATCGAGGCCGGCACCACCAACAACGTGATCCCGGAGGCGGCCCACCTCACCGGCACCCTCCGAGCGGTGTCGGCCCGGACCCGCCAGCAGGTCCTCGACGGCTTGCGCCGGCTGGCCGAGGGGATCGCCGACGCCCACGAGGCCACCGCCACCGTCACGATCGACGAGGGCTACCCGGTGACGGTCAACGACGCTGGGATGGCCGCCACCTCTGCCCGGGTCGCGACCACGGTCGTGGGCGAGCGCGCGGTCATCGAGCTGCCGAGCCCGGTGATGGGGGCGGAGGACTTCTCCTACGTGCTCGAGGAGGTGCCCGGCGCCATGGTGTTCCTCGGGGCGATGCCCGACGGACCACGTCCCCCTGCACCCAACCACTCCAACCGCATGGTGCTCGACGAGTCGGCCATGGCCGCCGGCATCGCCCTGCACACCGCCGTCGCCCTCGACCAGCTGGCACCGATCGGCTAACGCTGCTCCGTCGGGACGACCGGCGCGGTGGTGGCGTCGAGGGGCTCGTAGGTCTCGGTCGGTGCCGCCCGACCACGGAGCTCCACGACGGCACCGGGCTCCCACCACCGGGCCTCCTCGCCCGATGCGGCCACCGCCGCCCGGCTGACCACCAACCGGCCGGGCCGGATCTTGGCTGCCTCGGTGAGCCGGGCCGCCTCGTTCACCGGGTCACCCACCACCGTGTACTCGTAGCGCTCCTCCGCGCCGACGTTGCCGGCCACCGCCACACCGGACGAGACCCCGATCCCGACGTCGAGGTCAGGGTGAGCACCCCGTAGGTCCGCCACCTCCGCGCGCAGCGCGCGGGCCGCCCGAAGGGACCGGGCGGCGTGGTCAGGCTGGTCCTCGGGCGCACCGAACACGCACAGGGCGCCGTCACCCTCGAACTTGTTGACCCAGCCGCCCTCCTCGCCGGCGGCCCGCACGACCGCCCCGAACAGGGCGTTGAGCGTGGCCACCACCTCCGATGCCGGCCTCGTGGCAGCCAGGGCGGTCGAACCGATGAGGTCGACGAAGAGCACGCTCACCTGGCGCTGCTCACCTCCGAGCCCCACCCCGCGCTCCAGGGCCTGCCGGGCGACCTCGTCGCCGACGTGGCGTCCGAAGAGGTCGCGCAGCTGCTGGCGCTCGCGCAGGCCGGCCACCATGGAGTTGAACCCAGCCTGAAGCTGGCCGACCTCCCCACCCTCATCGACCTCGACGCTCACGGCCGTATCGCCCAGCTGCACACGTCGCAGGGCGCGGCGGAGCAGCTTGAGTCGGTCGGCGACGGAGCGAGCCGCCACCGCGATCATGAGCCCCCCCGAGACGAGGCCGATGGCGGCCAGCGACACCAGGGCGGTGACATGGGTGGCGGTTGGATCAGGTCGCCCGAGGGGCGACAGGGCGATGACGACCAGCGGGATGCCCGACCCGGTCGCCCACGAGAAGACCAACCGGACCCGGATCCCAAGCGTCGTGGGACGGGCCAGGGGCGTGCCGGCGAGGGCGAGCGCGAACAGCGGCCGCAGGGCACGGTCGACGAGCAGGTACGTGAGCGAGCAGGTGCTGACGCCACCGATCACCGTGCCCACCGCGATCCGCAGCACCTCCCGGGGGGCGCTGCCGCCGAGCGCGGTGATCCCGCCGAAGAGGAGCGCCCCCAGGACCCAGAGCGCCAGCGACTGGAGGGCGAGGTGGAGCGGGAGGCTCAGGGCAGCCTGGACCTCGCCTGCGTCGGGCTGGCGCTGCTCGTCGACCCAGGACAGGGCCCGGCCGATCACCCGGTGGGCGGCACCGAAACCGACTGCGATCGCCCCGACCATGTAGGCACCGAAGACGGCCAGCAGCAAGGAGTCGCTCAGCGCGCCCGGCGCGTCGTCGAAGGGCTGGGAGAGCTGGTTCAGGAAGACGAAGACGAAGACGGCACCGGCCAGGTTGGCCAGGGCCACCCAGCGCAGCGCCGGCGCCTCGATGTCCCACCAGCGCCGGGTCGGGCGGGCGTCGGCACCCGACGAGGGCGACGGGCTCACGACCTCACCGGGAGCCCCGTGTGCCATCCGGCGTGCATGAGCCGACCGTAGCCCCCCCCGCCCGCGGGGATCGGCGGCATCCCCCGGGGCAGCGGTCGTTGGCCCTACCGTTCTGGGCGGTGACCACCAGGACCAGGCAAGCAGCGTGACGGTGCGAACGAGGTCCGCGACTGGCGACGACCCGGTGCGGCGGTACCTGAGCGAGCTCGGGGCCCACCCCCTGCTCACCGCGACCGAGGAGGTCTCCCTCGGTCGGGCCATCGTCGCCGGTGACGCCGCCCGGGACCGACTCGCCGATGCCGGGGCCGGTCCCCTCACCCCGGCCGAGCGGTCCACGCTGGAGCACCGGGCCGCCGAGGGAGCGGCCGCCCGTCAACGGTTCATCTCGTGCAACCTGCGCCTGGTCGTCTCGATCGCCAAGCGCTACCAGAGCTCGGGACTCCCCCTCCTCGACCTGATCCAGGAGGGCAACCTCGGCCTCATGCGCGCCGTCGACAAGTTCGATCCGGAGCGGGGATTCAAGTTCTCGACCTACGCGACCTGGTGGATCCGCCAGTCGATCAGCCGGGCAATGGCGGACAAGGGCCGGGCGATCCGCGTGCCGGCCCACGTCGGCGACGCCATCGCCTCGCTGGCCCGCACCACCGCCGAGCTCACCCGCCGGCTGGACCGAGCCCCGACGGTCGCGGAGCTGGCCGAGGCCACCGGCCTCGACCCGGACCGGGTCATCACGTACCGCCATGCCATCCGGGAGACGGTGTCGCTCTCGGTGCCCCTCGGGGACGACAGCGGCGAGCTCGCCGACCTGCTTGCCGACGAGGGCGCCGAGGAGCCCTTCGCCGCGGCAGCTGCTCACCTCGAGCACGACGCCCTCGCGCTGGTCCTGCGACGCCTGACCGAGCGCGAGCGCCGGGTGCTGCGGCTGCGCTTCGGCCTCGCCGGCGGCATCCCGTGGACCCTCGAGGACATCGGCAACGAGCTCGACCTCACCCGAGAGCGCATCCGCCAGATCGAGGCCAAGGCCCTCACCAAGCTGCGCCACCCGTGCTCGCCGCCGGCGCTTCGCCACCTGGTCGCGGCCGGCTCCGACTAGCCGCAGGCCGGCGCCTCACCCCTCCTGGCGGGTGATCTCCAGTCCGAGGCCGGCGAAGGCCTCGAGGGGGCGGTGGTACCCACGCTCGAGGTGGTGCACGTCGTGGAGCACCGACGACCCCTCGGCCACCGCGGCGGCGATCACGTAGGCGAACCCGCCACGGATGTCGGGCACGGTGATCTCCGCCCCCCGCAGCTGGGTGACGCCCCGGATGACCGCCGAGTGCATGGCGTTGCTCTCGTTGAACCGGCAGTCGCGCCCGCCGAGGCACACGTCGAAGAGCTCGATCTCCGCCCCCATCTGCTGGAGGGCTCCCACGTAGGGGAAGCGGTCCTCGTACACCGACTCGTGGACCACCGACATGCCGGCGCAGCGGGTGAAGAGCACGACCAGCGGCGACTGCCAGTCGGTCATGAACCCGGGGTGGGTGTCGGTCTGGACGACCGCTGGGCGCAGCGAGTCGGCCTCGACCGACACGGTCTCGTCGGTGATGTCGAAGCGGGCGCCCATCCGCTGCAGGGTGGAGATGGCCGTGACCAGCCGCTCCTGGCCACACCCCCGGACCGTGACCCGGCCGCCGGTCACCAACCCGGCCGCCAGGTAGCTGAACGCCTCGATGCGATCACCGTCGAGGTGGTGGTCCGCTCCCTGGAGCCGCTCGACGCCCTCGATGACGAAGCGCCGGTCGGGCCGAAGCTCGATGCGGGCACCCATCCGCTGGAGGAAGAGCGCCAGCTCGATGACCTCTGGCTCGAGGGCGCAGTTCTCGACCACGGTGCGGCCCTCGGCCAGCGCAGCGGAGAGGAGGACGGTCTCGGTGGCGCCGACGCTCGGGAACGGGAGGCGGATGCGAGCACCGTGCAGTCGCGACGCCTTGGCCTCGAGGCCGTCGGGCGTGACGTCGACCTCGGCGCCCATCGCCCGCAGGGTCGACATGTGGAAGTCGACGGGCCGAGTGCCGATGCGGTCGCCGCCGACGAAGGGCACAAACGCCTCCCCCATGCGGTGCAGGAGGGGCCCCACCAGCAGGATCGGGATGCGGTTGAGGCCGCCGTAGGACAGCGGGACCCGTCCGCTGGAGATGGCGCTGCCGGCCACCGTCACCGTGTCGCCGTCGACCTCCACCTCGCAGCCGAGGTCACCGAGCATCCCCGCGGTGATGTCGATCTCCCCGATCTGAGGGCAGTTGCGGATGGTGGACGGCGTATCGCCCATGACGGCCGCCACCATGTGCTTGGTGACGCCGTTCTTCGAGCCACGGACCACCACCTCACCGGTGAGCGGGCCGACGGGGTCGATGCGCCAGGAGGCGGGAGCGATGTTCGACATGGGCCGTCGAGTCTACGGGTCGGTGGGGCGACGCCCCGGGGGTCGACCCCTGAGCGAGTCTGAGCGCCCGAGATCGCTGCCGTCGGACCGGGCGAGGGCGACGATGGCGGTGGCGGCCTCCTCCTGGAGCTGCGGGAGGTCGTCCGGCGCGAACCAGGCCACCTCCACGATCTCGGGCGAGGCGGCACGCACCGCGGCCGGGTCGGCTCCCCCGCGGGGGCGGGCCCGGAAGACCACGTCGACCCGTCGGGGCGCAGGCTCGACGACGACGGCCGGCTCCCCGACCAGCTCGATGTCGAGGTCGACCTCCTCGAGCGCCTCTCGCCGGGCGCCCACGGTCACGTCCTCTCCCCGCTGGAGCAAGCCACCTGGGAAGCCCCACCGCTCCCGGTAGGAGTGGCGGACGAGCAGCAGCGCTCCGTCCGGACGCTCCACGACGCAGATGGCGCCCACCGTGAACGACGGTGCCAGCCGGTGCACGACGAAGCGCCTCCCGCTCCGCGGGAGTCGGCGGTACAGCCGAAGGAGCATGAGGTGGAGGCGGCGACGCACGGCGGTGAGCCTACGGGTGGGCGCCACCGGCCCCCCACATGCGAACGACGCCGTCGAGCAGCGCGGGCGTGGCGGCGGCGACCGGCGATCGGCGGGCACCGTGGTCGAGGTGGACGAGGGGCTGGCCGCCGGCATCGGTCACCACCGCCCCCGCCTCCTCGCACACCAGCAGCGCGGCGAGGTAGTCCCACACCCCGTGGGCGCTGGGGCTGGTGAGATCGGCGTAGGCGTCGAGCCGGCCGCAGGCCACGGAACAGAGGTCGAGGGCGACCGCCCCCAGGGCCCGATACTGGCGCCACCCGCCGTGTCCCGCCGGCGCGCCCGAGAGGCCGATGACGGCGTCGGCAAGATCGGTGCACCCGGACGGGCGGACGGTCACACCATCACGACGGGCGCCCCCACCGCGGACCGCCTCGAAGCGCTCACCGGTGGCCAAGTTCACCACCAGGGCAACCCTGGGACCGCCCTCGTCGACCGCGCAGAGGCTGGTGGCGTACCACGGGATGCCGAGGCTGGCGTTGGTGGAGCCGTCCACCGGGTCGACCACCACCACGACCTCCCGGTTGGGCTGGTGGAGGCCGCTCTCCTCGCTGAGGACGCCGAGGCCGGCGGCGGTGAGGACCCCGAGTGCGGCGTCGTCGGCCACCAGGTCGATCCGGTACTGGCCGACCCGTTCGGTCCCGGGACGCCAGTCGGTGACCGTGCCCAGCGCCGAGCGCACGGCCTCCACCGCCGCGCCCAGCACCTCGAGGAGGTCGTCGTCGCCCACCTCCGGGACGGTACCGGGGCCACGGAAGGGACCGGTAGCCTCGGCTGCCGTGGCAGTCATCGACGTGGCCGGGTACGTGGCCGAGCTCAAGGACCACGCCGTCGATCACGCCTTCCACGTGCACGACGAGCGCCACTTCGTCGAGACCTACTCGCTGCGCCAGGCGTGGGAGGTCGACCTCCACCCCGAAGAGGCCTGTGGCGGCCCGCTCGACCTCCACCTGGCGCTCGAGGTCGACCCTCGGGCCATGCTGACGTTCGAGGACGTGGTGATGAGCCTCGACGAGAGCGACCTCCCCCCCGACGAGTGGCACTTCCCCCTCACCTTCACCTGGGCGCTGCCCCCGCTGGCCGCTGGGCCCGACCTCTTGCTCCTCGCCACCGAGCTGGCCGGCGTTGGTGGCCTCGAGCTCCCACTCGAGGTGTCGGCGATCGACTCCTACGGCGCCGTCACCGATGCCCCCGAGCGCACCCTCACCATCGTCGCCCGCCAGCAGGTGTCGCTCGCCAAGCTCTTCCGAGGAGAGGTCCTGCTGTGCGAGACCTTCGAGCAGTGCCTCGGCGTGAGCCGCTACCTCCTCGACCACGCCCCCACCTGGATCGGCGACTGACTCGGGCCCTACGCGCCGACCGCTCTCCGCAGCAGGTCGCGGTGGCGCAGGATCCAGGAGGCGCTGCGAGCCCGCCACGCCACCGCCCACATCACCGGGAAGCCCTGACCGTCGACGGCCGTCGTGCTCGTCGGTGTCACGCCGCCCTGCACGGCCTCGTCGGCCGCAGCATGGATGGCCAGCTCGGCCAGCTGGTCCACGAAGCGGTCCCGCCGCTGATGCTCGAGGCCGTAGGCGTCGAGCATGACCCGCAGCTGCGCCGCCCTGCCCGCCGCGTCGGGGAGACCGTTGCGCTCGGCGATGTCGTCGTCATGCAGCTGCACGTTCAGCCAGGCGGCGTCGGCCAGGTCCCACGTAGCGTCGACCGGACCCGCGTTGTCCCAGTCGATGAGCGCGACGGGCACACCGCTGCGGGTGACGATGTTCCACGGGCCCAGGTCGCCGTGGCCGATGACGGGTCGGTCGCCGGGGAGTGCACGGGTGAACCACGGCTGCCAGACAGGCGGCGTCGGCGGATCGAAGCCCTTGCCGGCGTCGTGCAGGTGACGAACCAGCTCACCGACGAGGGCGATGGCTTCGTCGTCCCACGGGTCGGGCTGCTGGATCGCGCCGGGGACGAAGCGCAGCATCTCTCGCCCGTCGGGAGCCAGACCGTCTCCGATCACCTCCGGGGCCGCGGTGAAGCCGTTCGATCGGAGGTGTCGCAGCAGGGCCAGCACGGTGGTGCTCTGCGGCTTGGGCGACCGGTAGACGACGCCATCGCGCTCGTGGACGGTGGTCTGCCACCCGCCCGTCATGCGCCGCTCGTCCGCCTGCTCCCCCACCCACAGAGCCTCCCACGCCAGCCCCATTCGGAACTGCGATTTCCTGCAGGCACCTCGCTGTCGTACCCCATCGTCAGGATGGGTCCATGGGGTACCGCGGCAAGACGGTCGAACGGGCGCGAGCGCGGGAGCTCCGCGGTGAGGGCTGGACCGCTTCTGGTCGTCGCTCACGGGCGTCCCCGTCGAGCAGTTCCACGCCCCCCATCGTCCTGTGGCGGATGCCACCATGAGGCACAACCGGCACAGCCACGGCTGCCCGTCGGTCCAGTACAGCTGCTCGCGCACGCACCGGGCGGTGATGGGGCTCGTGCACGGGCTGCTAGATTGGCGGGCCATTCCGGGGTAGCTCAGTTGGCAGAGCGCCGCACTGTTAATGCGATTGTCGTCGGTTCGAGCCCGACCCCCGGAGCCAGCGTTCGACCGCCGAGCGCCGCCGCGGGCCCGTAGCTCAGTGGTCAGAGCGGGGGACTCATAATCCTTTGGTCGGTGGTTCGATCCCACCCGGGCCCACGAAGTCTGACC